>DATMXP010000054.1 GCA_035561515.1 Terriglobales bacterium
GGGTTGGGGTTCCTGGCGCATGCCCCTGGTCAACAGTTCACGCAAAACCATGGCGTTGCGGCGAGACTCTTCGCTTCTATTCGCATATAGCTGATGGGCGTGGTGTCTGCCGGATTTTCGGGAGCGGGACGCCATCCGGTGCGACAGTTCGGCATTCTCTTCCAAAACGCGTAAAGCGGCCCAGAGTGCTCGCTCGACATCGAGAGACTGATCCTGGAGCATGGTGTCGGCCGTGAAAGCATGGCCTACGCGGCAACGGAACCTCAGCGTCCCACCCTCATCTGCTTCCCACAGAGTGCCGTGGCATTCGGGACAAGTAAAGACCGAGGTATTTCCGGCGTGTTCATTGTTCGTCGCCATGGGTGTTTCCTGTTCAAGTGACGAGACGGGCATTGGCTCGGTGGCAATGCTAACCATCAATGTCGCCAATTCCCGTATTGGGACAATGTGATCGGGCTGCACTCGTTCGAGTGCATTGCGTGGCATATCGGGAACAATCGCGTCGTCGGGATCCTGAACGACGGTGATACCACCGGCTTCCTTGATGGACCACAGGCCGATGCTTCCATCGTCGAGGTACCCGCTGAGAACGATTCCGGCCGCGGCAGATCCGTATTCGCGGGCTGCACTCCGGAAGAGCGGGTCAATGGCAGGACGATGACGGTTCTCAACGGGTCCGGTCACAAGGCGGATATGCCCATCCCGCACGGTCAGGTGGTAGTTGGGGGGTGCGACGTAGACAGTTCCAGGCTTCATGTGAACACCGTCGGTTGCAGGCCTGACGACCAGTTTGCTGTCGCGCTGAAACACATAACTAAGCTGCCCGGGGGAGTCCAGTGGCGTATGGATAACGACGAGAATGGGACTGGGGAAGCTACGCGGCAAGGCACTCAGAAGTTGACGGAGCGCTTCGATAGCTCCTGCGGAACCGCCTATTACAAACAACCGGTCATTCGGGGACCCGTTCCTGGGCACTTACACCTCACGCTTTTGGCGCTGCTTTCTATCGTGGGCCGCTTCTTCACGAATCGATTTGGCTCGGAGGTGAGCATCCTGAGCGTCCAGGTGAGCTTGATCGACGCCGGCATGCAACTTCTCCACTTTTTGGTGAAGTTCACGAGCCTTCTTCTCCAAGGCCTCAGCTTGTTGCGCCACGTCTAGCCGTGCCGGTGGGGTGTTTGGCTTCTTAGGCATCGGAGGTTTGGATGCCCGGGGCGAACAGCCAGAGGTCTTATGGCCTATACGGCTGCCGTACACACAAAATCGGCATCTATATTTGGGCAGAGGCCAGCGTTGTCTCCGGTAGAGAACAGGTATACAGTTTGCGTAACGGTCGAAGATCACCAGCTACACGCGTCATGCAGGAAAATCAAATGAGCACCGGACAGGTTCTTACATCGTGGAAAGAGATTGCCTCTTACATGGGAAAAGGTGTCAGGACTGTGCAAAGGTGGGAGCAAGAACTTGGACTTCCCGTCCGCCGACCCGGTGAGGACCGGCACATTGTTCTGGCCTTTCCTGCGGAACTGGAGCAATGGGCTCGTCGGAATCGCGACTCTGAATCGAAGACGGCGAGTTCCGGAAACGGAAATGGGCATCATCCGCACGCCGCGTCGCATGCGAACGTACGCCGGATGAGAGAACTTGTGCAAGTTACCCTGCAACAGACTCGAATGACCCAGCAGAAGGTGGCGGAAGTTCTGAAGAAATGTGAGAAGGCGTCTCAATTGCGCCGAGTCCCACCAACTGAAATCGCAAAAGAGTATTGAGATTTCAGTCGAATCAACAGAACCGAAGAGGCCCGAGAAGGTCTAGCGAGAGACGGGCCGAGGCTTCTGAGCCAGGACGGCAAGAGGAATACATTACCCTCGGGAGCGTCCTTATGGTTACTAACCTAGCAACTTTCCCGATTGACAATTTGTGTCACTCCTAAATAATTCTGCTACTCGCGAAATTTGTGTGTCTGTGCGCGACTAAGAGGGGTGTCTCTACACCTCTGGGCGGACGCCAATAGCAGTTTTTGTCGGTACGGGGAGCCTAAAGGGATGTCACAACGGCTGGGAGATCTTCTAGTACGCGAGAAGGTCATCACCTCTGAGCAGTTGGATTCTGCGCTAAAAGCCCAGAAAGATACGGGCGGCCGCTTAGGCTCTATCCTGGTAAAACTAGGGTTTCTTTCTGACGAAGACGTAACGAATTTCCTTTCACGCCAGTACGGCGTTCCCGCAATCAACCTGAACTATTTCGAGATCGACCCAGCGGTGGTAAAGCTGGTACCGCACGAAACCGCAAAGCGGTACCAGATTCTGCCGCTGAGCCGCGTGGGTGCGTCGCTGACGATCGCCATGGTGGATCCGACGAACGTGTTCGCCATGGACGATATCAAGTTCATGACCGGCTTCAACATCGAGCCGGTAGTCGCGTCGGAAACGTCGATCCTCGAGGGCATCGAAAAGGCCTACTCCGGTCCGTCGCAGCCTGAGGAAGATCTGGAAACGGTAATGTCGTCGTTAACCGACATCGCCGACAGCGACGTGGAATTGCAGGCGGAGGAGTCCGAAGCCGCGCTCGCAGAGCTGGAAAAGGCGGCCGAAGAAGCGCCGATTGTGAAGCTGGTGAACATGGTACTCACCGACGCGGTGAAGCGCGGAGCCAGCGATATTCACATCGAGCCGTACGAAAAAGATTTCCGCGTCCGCTTCCGCATTGACGGCGTGCTGCAGACGATCATGAATCCGCCGGCGAAGCTGAAGGACGCCATCACCTCACGTATCAAGATCATGTCGAAGCTGGACATCAGCGAAAAGCGCCTGCCGCAAGACGGACGCATCATGCTGAAAGTCAACGTGGGGGGGAAGAAGAAACAGCTCGACTATCGCGTGAGCACCCTACCGACGTTGTTCGGCGAAAAGATTGTTCTTCGTCTGCTGGATAAAGAAAACCTGCGGCTGGACATGACGAAGCTCGGCTTCGAGAGCGAGTCGCTGGAGAAGTTCTCGCGCGCCATCCTGAAGCCATACGGCATGGTGCTGGTAACGGGGCCGACAGGATCCGGCAAAACGAATACGCTGTACTCATCGATTTCGCAGCTCAACAAGCCCGACACCAACATCATGACGGCCGAGGATCCGGTCGAGTTCCAGTTGGCGGGCGTGAACCAGGTCCAAATGAAGGAATCGATCGGGTTGAACTTCGCCGCGGCACTAAGGTCATTCCTGCGGCAGGACCCGAACATCATCCTGGTGGGCGAAATCCGAGACTTTGAAACGGCTGAAATTGCTATTAAGGCCGCATTGACGGGCCACCTGGTGCTTTCAACCCTGCACACCAACGGCGCTCCCGAAACCATCAGCCGCTTGATGAACATGGGTATTGAACCGTTCCTGGTGGCGACCGCCGTTCACTTGATTTGTGCGCAACGTCTGGTGCGTCGCGTTTGCGCGAACTGCGCGGAGGAACTGGACCTCCCAGTGCAAGCGCTGCTTGATGCCGGATTCACTGCAGAAGAGGCGAAGACCTTCAAGCCGAAAAAGGGCAAGGGTTGCGGAACCTGCAATAACACGGGCTATAAGGGACGCGCGGGACTCTACGAGGTGATGGAGATCGACGACGACATCCGTGAGCTGATTCTTGTGGGTGCGTCCGCCTTGGAACTGAAAAAGAAAGCTATCGAACGAGGCATGCTTACACTCCGCCGGAGCGGCTTGGTTAAGGTGATGCAAGGCGTCACGACACTGGAAGAAGTCGCTCGCGAGACGGTGCATTGAGATTGAGGAGAGGACGACAGAATGGCTGCTAGTTTGAGCGACCTGCTCAAGAAAATGGTGGAGATGGGCGGCAGCGATCTCCACATTACTACGAATACACCGCCGCAGATTCGCCTGCACGGACACCTGCAGCCTTTGGATTTGCCACCGCTTGCGGCCGCTGAAACCAAGGCTCTGGCGTATAGCGTGATGACCGACGCCCAGAAGCACCGCTTCGAAGAAGATCTGGAACTCGACTTTTCATTTGGACTGAAAGGACTGGCCCGATTCCGCGCCAACGTATTCAACCAGCGCGGCGCGTCGGCGGCTGTGTTCCGCGTTATTCCTTACGAGATCAAGTCGTTTGCGCAATTAAATCTTCCTCCCGTGGTTTCGAAGCTGTGCGACAAGCCGAGGGGATTGATTCTCGTGACCGGGCCAACCGGTTCCGGTAAGTCCACCACGCTGGCCGCCATGCTCGACAAGATCAACAGCGAACGGCATGAGCACATGCTGACGATCGAGGATCCGATCGAGTTCGTGCATCAGCACAAGAACTGCCTGGTAAACCAGCGCGAAGTCCATGCGGATACAAAATCGTTCTCAAACGCGCTGCGTGCCGCTCTTCGTGAAGATCCTGACGTGGTGCTGATCGGCGAAATGCGCGATCTGGAGACGATTGAATCGGCCCTGCGCATTGCGGAAACGGGCCACCTCACTTTCGGAACGTTGCACACGAATTCAGCATCGTCGACCATCAACCGCATCATCGACGTTTTTCCGGCACACCAGCAGCCGCAAATCCGTGCGCAGCTCTCCATGGTTTTGGAAGGAATTCTTTGCCAGGCGCTGCTGCCGAAGGTCGGCGGACAGGGCCGCGTGATGTCGATGGAAATCTTGATTCCGAATGCCGCCGTGCGAAACCTGATTCGCGAAGACAAGATCCACCAGATCTATTCGGCGATGCAGTCGGGGCAGGACAAGTACGGAATGCAGACGTTCAACCAGTCGCTTGCGACATTGTATTTCCAGAAGCAGATCACGCTGGAAACTGCATTGCAGCGCTCGTCCTCACCGGACGAATTACAGGAAATGATCAACCGCGGCGCCGGTCTTAACAAGACGAGCGCGGCGGCTCCAGGCAAGAGATAACGAGTTCGGCACCGAACGAGGTGGCTTATGCCAGTTTTCACATTCACGGCGAAAGACGCAGGCGGCAAGAAAGTCGCGGGCGAACGCGTCGCCGAAAACAAGCAGGTATTGCAGGGGCAATTGCGCCGCGAGCGCCTGAGCGAGTTCACGATCAAGGAAAAGGGCAAGGAATTCGCACTGCCCACGTTCGGCTCGGGCAAGGTGCCGGTGAAGGATATTGCCATCTTCTTTCGGCAATTCTCGGTGATGATCGATGCCGGCCTGCCGCTGGTGCAATGTCTTGAGATTCTCGCGGCGAACCAGGAAAACGTGGCGTTCCAAAAAGCACTCACGCGCGTCCGGACCACGGTGGAAGGCGGCGCCACGCTGGCCAACGCCATGCGCGGAGAGCCGAAGGTCTTCGATGACCTGACGACAAACATGATCGAAGCCGGTGAAACCGGCGGTATTCTCGACACCATTCTTCAGCGCCTGGCCACCTACGTAGAAAAGGCCGTGAAGTTGAAAGCAGCGGTGAAGTCGGCGTTGATCTACCCGGTATCGGTTATCAGCATCGCCGTCATCATCGTCGGCTGCCTGCTGAAGTTCGTGGTGCCGATCTTCATCAACCTGTTCGCCAGCTTGCAGGTCGACCTCCCGCTGCCGACTCGAATTGTTATCGGCCTCAGCAACCTCGTCAGCAATTTCTGGTACGTGCCGATCGGATTGATCGTCGGTTTAGTCATTGTCGTCAAGCAGATGAAGAAGAATCCCAAGGGCCGCCTGGCGTGGGATTCGATGATGCTGAAGCTGCCGGTTTTCGGCATGGTGCTTCGCAAGATCGCCGTCGCTCGTTTCAGCCGTACCCTCGGTACGCTGCTCACTTCGGGCGTCTCAATCCTTGAAGCGCTGACGATTACGGCAAAGACATCTGGGAACGCCGTTCTGGAGCACGCGCTGTTCAAGGTACGCAAGGCGATCGAAGAAGGCCGGACCATCGTGGATCCGCTGAAGGAAAGCGGCGTGTTCCCGAATATGGTGACGCAGATGATCGGCGTCGGCGAAGCGACCGGCGCCATGGATGCCATGCTGCAGAAGATCGCCGACTTCTACGAAGACGAAGTGGACGCTGCCACCAAGAACATGCTGACGTTGCTCGAACCGATCATGATCGCGTTCCTTGGTACCGCCGTCGGTGGCATTGTGATTTCGCTTTACATGCCGCTGTTCTCGATGATCGCAAAACTCTCCGGATAATAGGTAGTGAGCAGAGGAACTACAGATACGACCGGACCTGGACGCGTTGGCGTCCAGGTATCTTCCGGCAACTTCAATGACCGCGCTTGGTTGGCGTGGCTCATCAAAGTCCGAATCATCATCATCACGTTCCTGCTGGGAATCGAGTTAGCGATTACCAGCCTGGTCCCGACTGGCGTCGACAAGACGGCATTCGTGGCGGTGGTGGCGCTCTGCTACACGCTTGCCATGTTCTACGCCGTGCTGCTCTGGGTGTGGCATGAAGTACGGTTGCAGCCCAAAGTGCAGGTGCTCACGGACCTGGGGATGGCCACCGCCCTGGTGTACGTTACTGGCGGAATCGATAGTTCCTTCAATTTTCTTTTTCCGCTGATCATCATCATCGGCAGCATCCTGCTGACTCGTTCGTGGGCATATATGGTCGCCGCGTTGGCGTTCATCTTCCACGGCGCCATGCTGGAGTTGTCGTACTTTGAGGTAATCAAGTCATACTCGCTGCTGAAACCGGACTTGCGTTCCCTTCAGGCGAGCATCCTGTTGAACTTCGTTGCGTATCTTGCGATTGCTTACCTTGCGAGCCGCCTGAGCACGAAGCTGCGACAGGTGGACGTTGAACTAAAAGACAAAAGTGGCGAACTCGAGGATTTGCAGGCACTGCACGAGAACATCGTGCAATCGATCAATACCGGCCTGGTCACGACGAACCTTGATGGACGGATTCGCGTGGTGAATGCAGCGGCGGAGAGTTTGCTGGGCAAATCGGCGGAAGAATTGATTGGGGTTCCGGTAGCGCAGTTGTTCCTGGATCGGCTGCCGGCTCCCGGTTCGAGCATGACCCACGGCGAAGTACGCCTGCAATGTGAAACCGGTCCCCGAAGGCAGAAGACGTTTGCCATTACGGCAGCGGTCCTGAATTCGCCACACAGCGGTCCCGATGGTTATGTCTATATGTTCGAGGACCTCACAGAGATACGACGCTTGGAGCGCGAAGTGCGTCTGCGTGACAGGCTGTCAGCTGTAGGACGCATGGCTGCCGGAATCGCGCACGAGATCCGCAATCCATTGTCTTCCATTGCGGGATCGGTGAAGGTTCTCTCCGAAGTCGCTGCGCTCGACGATGAGCAAAAGGTGCTCGTCAATATCGTAAATCGCGAGTCGGAGCGGCTCAACGCCATCATCTCCGATTTTCTGATGTACACGCGAGAGAAGCAGTACGAGTTCGCTCACGTGGATCTCGTTCCGGTGCTGGACGAGACGCTGGTGTTGCTCGAAAACAGCCAGGCCGCGAACGATGCTTCAGGCAAAATCAATATCGTTCGCGATTTCAGAACTCAGCGCGCGGTGACGGTCGCCGACCGCGACCGGTTGAAACAGGTCTTCTGGAATATCTGCGACAACGCCATGCGCGCGATGGCGGACGGCGGCACGCTAACTGTGTCGCTAAAGGAAGTAGAAGAAGCGAATTGGCTGATCTCTTTTGCCGACACAGGCAAAGGAATGGTGGGTTCGCAAATCGAAAAGATGTTCGAGCCGTTCCAGTCGGATTTTGCCGGCGGCACCGGGCTGGGACTCGCAATCGTCTACCAGATCATTCAGGCGCACGACGGCAAGATTTCCGTGCGTTCGGCTCCCGGCGAGGGCGCCGAGTTCATCATCCGGCTGAAGCGTTCGGCCGAGCCGGTTATCGAAGAAGCGCCGGAGGTGGCAATTCCGGCGGCTGCTTCTGTGGGTTCAGGGAAGGTACACCATGGGTAACATCCTGGTCTGCGATGACGAGCGCTCGATTTGCGAGATGCTGGAGATCTCGCTGCGCAAGGAAGGTCATCGGGTAGAGACCGTAATGTCGGGAGAAGCGGCGAAGAAGAAGATCGATTCGGCGCTGTTCGACGTCGTGATCACCGACATTCGTATGCCGAACATCAATGGCATCGAAGTGCTGCGACACGCTCACAATGTGTCGCCAGATACATCCGTCATCCTGATCACAGCCGTCGATGATATGCAGGCCGCGGTGGACGCCGTAAAAGCCGGCGGAGCCTACGACTATATCCGCAAGGGCCCCGGGCTGCTCGAGGACGTGAAGGTTTCGTTAAAGCAGGCGGTTACAGCACAAAACCTGCAGCGGCAGAACATTGCGTTGCGTCGCGACGCAGCGGGACGGAATTCGCTGGATAACATCGTGGGCGTCAGCGCCGCGATGGAGAAGCTAAAGGCGACGGTCCGCACCGTTGCAACGACGGCGAGCACGGTTCTGATTCATGGTGAAAGCGGCACTGGTAAGGAACTTGTCGCGCGCGCAGTGCATGCATGCTCGTTGCGTGCGGCAGAGCCGTTTGTTTCCATCAACTGCGGCGCGTTCCCGGAAACCCTCCTTGAAAGCGAACTGTTTGGATATGTGAAAGGAGCCTTCACCGGCGCGAACACGAACAAGAACGGCCTGTTCGAAGTCGCCAATGGCGGCACGATCTTCCTCGACGAAATCAGCGAGATGTCGTTGACCATGCAGGTAAAACTTCTGCGTGTGTTGCAGGAACGCTGCCTGCGTCCGGTAGGAGGAACGAATGAAATTGCAATTGATGTGCGTGTGATCGCCGCAACCAACAAGAGCCTCGACGACCTTGTGGCCGAGAACCAGTTTCGCGAAGACCTCTACTACCGGTTGAGCGTGATTCCCGTCGAAGTACCGCCGCTCCGCGACCGCCGCGAGGACATTCCGCTGCTGGCGAACCACTTCCTCAAGAAGTACGCTCCGGCGGCAGGGAAGACCATCCTGAAGATCGCGCCTGAAGCATTAAAGATGCTGTGCGCCTACGAGTGGCCGGGAAATGTCCGTCAGCTAGAGAACACCGTCGAACGAGCGGTAGCCCTGGAACAGACGGAGGAGTTGCATGTTGACCTTCCGTCAGAGCGTCCGAAGACGCGTGCGGCTGCCGCGGGAGTTGGCGGAGGTGTGATTCCAACGATCCCGACCGACGGCATCGATATGGAACGCTACGTGGCCGACCTGGAAAAGGGAATGATCCTGAATGCGCTGAAGCAGTCGAACGGCGTGCAGACCAAGGCGGCAGACTTATTGAAGTTGAGCTATCGCAGTTTTCGGCACCTGCTTAAAAAGTACGATATCTAGAAATGCCTGCAAGTAACACCCGATGGATCGGTTGGCTGGCGCTGTGGGTGATACTGGCCGTGGTTTTCGGCGCAGGCTTCGCCCGCGTGAACTGGACGCGCTACTACGCTTTGAGCCGCCGAGGTGTCAGCGCCGAGGCCCTTGTCGTCGCGAAGGAAGCTCACCAGGAAGTGCGATATCGTTTCAGCGTTGCGGGGCAGACCTTTGACCGGATCGGCCATCTGGGAACGGGTAATCCTCCGTATGCGAGTGTGGCCGTAGGGCAAACTATTAACGTGTACTATCTGCCCACAGATCCGAATGTCTCGTGCGCCGGATCGCCGGAGTCGTGGCTCAACCGTGAAACACGGCTGATTGTTCTGCTGGTGGCGTTCGCGCCGATATTCGTGGTGTTCACCATTCAGTGGTGGGTGAAACGCATGCAGGTGAAGTCTGCTGAAGAACTGCATCCTTCGTAGCTATTTGCTCTTCTTAAGCTGCTGCTTCCATCCCAATATCCTGGCCTTATTCGCCTCTTCTTCCGCTTCGGGGATCATGTTCTTTTTCTGGTACAGGATGGACAGGCTGGTGTGTGCGAGTACGTCATCCTTGTCGATCTCCGCGATGCGCCTGGCGGTGGCGATGGCGTCGTCGTATCGCTCCATGTCCTGATAAGCGCGGGCGAGACCGTGCATGGCCTCGGTAAAGGTGGGGTCGGCCTCAAGCGAACGGTTGTACTCGGCGACGGCTTCCTCGTGTTTGCCGTCGGCATAGAGGTCGAGCGCGGCGTAGTAGTGGTCTTCGGCAATATCTCGGGACATATTTTGGTAGTGCGGCATTTCACATGCCGCGTAACTCCGATTTTACCCGAAGTTTGTCCGGGATCTTGCGGGACGTGCACCGCTCCACCTCTTCATTGGCGATTGTCATGCAACAACTCCCAATATGGGATGTCAAATCCTTTCCTTTCCGAGATGAGAGAGCGAAGATCACAAACCCTGTATTGCCGTAGAGCTATTATCCGGAGGTGTTTGTCGGGACCAGTCACTTCGTGACCATTGATTCGTATAACAAAGCGTTCATCCTTCAATCGGATTGCATGGCCGGCCTCTTTGCGGATGTTCTTCAACGCTATCGGCACGAGCAGAAAATGCTGGTGCATGAGTTCGTCGTAATGCCAAACCACGTGCATGCCCTTTTGACGACTTGTGAGACTGTCGAGTTCGCGGTGAAAAGGATCAAGGGATGTTTCTCAACCCGTGCGATCAAGGAATTCCACTTTAAACAGAAGATTTGGCAACCGAGTTTTTATGAGCGGCGCGTTCGGGATTCGAATGCTTATAGCGCGTTTCGAACATACATTCGCGATAATCCTGTGCGCGCCCGACTCGTTGACGAGCCAGAGAAGTGGGGGTTTGGTTCTGCTTCTGGCCATTTCGAGATGGATCCGGCGCCCACCTGCTTTTCGCGACCAGAAGTGTCTATCCCGCGCGGAAGATCCGGCATGTAAAATGCCGGACTACCACGAGATGATAACCTGTTGAGCGGGATGTGAAATCCCGACGCGGGATGTGAAATCCCGCACTACGGACTATGTGGTATATCCTCCGCTTTCTGTGGAACGCAACCCGAGGGCATCACCTCACGCCGTGGCGCAGTCCTTACCTGCGCTGGCGTATCGAGACCTATTGTGGCGTCAAAATGGACAAGGTGGGATTCCTCGAGTTCTGGGGATTCCTGATACGCGAGCGGAAGGAACTCACACGATTCCTGAAGTGGACCGCGAAAATGGAGCGGTACGCACGTCCGAAACCGAAGAACCCGTTTTGAGATCACACGTGGCAACCAGGAAACATCGCACAGGGATTGTTGCCTGTGCGGTTTTGCTACTTTGTGTAATTGCCTCTTCCGCTCAGACCAAGCCGCGCATCGACTTCGACCGGCTGCTTGCGGATTTCCCCAACTTGCCGTGGGACTTTGAGATCCGCTACGTGGTTAAGGACGCCGGCAGCACCGACATGCTGCGGATTCATTACGACGGCCGTACCGACCTGGTGCGATGGAATTCGGCAAGTGCCGGATCTCTCGCACAAGTTTGTCGGTCGAAGATGTCGCGGAGCGATTTTCGAAAACTGCTCGATCTATTCCGCAAGAACAAGTTCAACGATCTGCCGACTGCGAGCGAGTCGCTGGTCACGGTGGCGCGAGGCACGCAGCGGATCGTCAGCGTGCGAGTTGGCCGGATGATCGTGCGGAAGATTGACCGTGGCGACCTGCAAAGCCCGGAACTGGAACAGCTCGAAACCGTGCTGGAGCAGCGAATCACGGCCATTACGGCCGATTCAAAAGCGACTTGCGAAATGGAAGCCGTTCCGGCGAAACCGTAGTTATTGTCCTGTTCCGGTTGCCCCTTTGGCTTCCATTACCAAGCCAACATCACTCCCTTTATCGGCACCGACAAGCCGGGCAGCGTGGCCGCGATTCGTGGCGACCTCAAGGAAACCCATGCTCCCGAGAATCGCAAACGTCTCTCCGGGTGTCCCTTGCGCATAGGCAGTCTTCATCTTGGTGATCTCGGCTTTGCCGATGATGATGCGGAAAGGCGGCGGTTCCGGTTGGAAGAGTTCGGGGAAATCCGCCGGACGGATGTTGGTGATCAGGTTGCCGAACTTGTCCACCTTCAGCACCACGCCCTTCATGGTGTTCGGCGCCATGCTTTTTGGTTTCGGCGCCGCAAAACGGACATAGTCGGTGATTTCCTCACCGAACGCGGATGAATCCACACCTTTGCTGAGGTATCCGGCAACCGCGGCGAAGATGTCGCGCCCGTGGAATGTCTGGCTGACCGGCTGAAGGAAATAATGGTCTGCGGCTATATGCCGTACCTGGAGGCGCTCGGCTTCCTGTTCGAACACAAACGAGAGCACTCCGTTATCAGGCGCAAGGAAGAAGTGCTTTTCCGTCCGGACCAGCAGCGGGCGTCGCGATGTTCCTACACCAGGATCAACGATCACCAGATGAATGGTATCCGTAGGGAAGTACTTGTAAGCCTGCGAAATCGCCAATGCGCCGTCGAGTACGTCGTACGACTGGACCGCGTTCGAGATATCTACGATGTGGGCTGACGGATTGATGTTCAGGATCACACCCTTCATCGTGCCGACGTAGTGGTCGGTGAGGCCGAAGTCGGTGGTGAACGTAACAATGCGCTCTTGAGCCAAGTATTCCTCGTTGGATCGCAGGATGCGTGCGAGGGAATTGTGCTATTTCAGCGCGCCGGTTGTCTATTACCCACTGGTACGCGAACCAGAGACAACAAAGGGCGGGTTTGCACCCGCCCCGAGAGGAGAAACACAGGCCTAACTACTCAATTCGGATGGAACCCGAACCGGTAACGGCTTCGAGAGTGGTACCACCGCCGCGTACCTTACCGCGTACTTCCCGCGGGTTTAGTTGTCCGCCTTCGACGGTTATCGGCGATCCGATGTTCACGCGTCCGGAATTAGTACGGGCATACAGGTCAAAGCCAGCATTGCCCCTGGTACGGATGTCGATCGCGCCGGAGCCACTGTGAAACTCCCAGTTACCCTTGGGCTCACCGTTGATCCTGATCCCGCCGCTCCCACAACGCGCGATAGCCGCGCCGGTGACATTGTCCAGGCTGATGCTGCCCGATCCCGACTCGGCGTCCACGTCTCCAGGTGCTGTCTGGCGAAACTCGATGCTGCCGCTTCCGGTGCGGATCCTTGCTCCGCCAGCGACGTCAAAGGCATCCACGCTGCCGCTGCCGGTCTGGATGTCAACGCGGCCATTGACCTTATCCATCTTCACGCTGCCCGAACCCGTCCGCGCCTCAACGTCTGCCCCGATGCCATTAACGACCAGCGAACCGGAACCGGAGCGGACTGTCACCGGGCCTTTCACCGATTCAATGAGTTGTGAACCCGAACCTGTGGAAGAGGAAAGCCGAGTATCTTCCGGAACAGTGATGTCATAAGTAATCGAGACGCCGTTGAAGGTGTCGTGAGGTTCAGGCTTATAGATTCGTATGGAGTTCCCATTCTGTTCGATGGGAGGGTTCTGCTCGATGTTCCTGATCTGGTCGTCGGTATCGGAGAACCAGGAGCGTGCCCGCACCTTTGCGTGAACCTCGACTTTATCCGCTGCTCCGCGCCGAATGGTGACGCTGCCGGAGCCATTTTCGAGACTCAACTGCACTGGTCCGTTGACCGTAAGTGAGCGGTCGAAAGCACCCTGTGACGATCCAGCGGCGAGAACGTTCGAATCGGCACCTTTTCCGATGAGGATGGCCGCACTGATGAGCACTACGATTGCGATGAGGATTTTGTCGCGTGTTGGCATTTTCCGTACCTCGAGTGAAACTCGGTCCCTCACCCACGCCCTGATGTGAGGAAGGGGTCTTCGCGCTGGAGGGACCGCAAAGACCCCATTGTGCTGCTCCCAAGGGGTGGGTTCGCTACTGCAGCACTACCTGGTCGCCCTGTTTCAAACCGCTGAGCACTTCAGCCTTCGCGCCGTTGGAGATGCCCAGGTTGACGGCGATCTTCTTCTTTCCTTCCTTGGCGTTCGGGTCAGGCTGTTCGACGAACGCCTTCTTGTCCTTGTCGTAGATCACTGCGCCTTCCGGAATCAGAAGGACGTTCTTGTGTTCTTCCATGATGATTTCAGCGTTCGCCGTCATCGCTGCCTTCAGTTCGCCGCCCGGGTTCGTGATCGAGACGCGAACTTCGAAGGTAGTGACATTGTCCTTCTCCACGCCCATCGGAGAGATCTTGTTCACCTTGCCGGTGAAGGTCTTGTCCTTGAAAGACTCGACTTTGATGCGCGCCGGCTGGCCAAGATAAACCTTGCCGATATCGCTCTCGTCGACTTTGCCCTTCACGTAGACTTCGCTGGTGTCGCCGATGGTCATGACCAGCGTGGCCGAGGAACCTAGCACAAGGATCGAGCTGACGGCATCGCCGACTTCCACGTCGCGTGAAAGAACCAGGCCGTCGATCGGTGCATAAATCGTGGTGTATCCAAGCTGTTCCTGGAGCTGCCGAAGCTGTGCGTGTGAACTCGCCACCTGGGCCGTGGCCTGTGCAATCTTGGCCTTCAGCACACCGAGTTGCGCGCGGGCAACGTTCTGCTTGTTCATAGCCAGCTCGTATCCCTTCTGGGCTTCATCGAGATTGGCCTGAGAGACGACCCCGTCACGAGCCATCTTCTGGGCGCGTTCATAAGCACGCTGGAGGAGAGGGACATCCGGTCCTTCCGCGTCAACCTTGGCGCGCTCGTAGTCGGCCTGGGTAGAACGGAGGCTCGCTTCGGAGGCCTCAACATTGGCCTTCTGGGAACGAACCTGTGCCTCGATCTCTTCCTTATCCAATTCGGCGAGCACCTGTCCCGCTTTCACGCGATCGCCGTAATCGACATGGAGCTTCTTGACGATACCGCTGGCTTTCGACTTGATCTCGACCTTGGTGATTGGTTCCACCTTGCCGGTGGCAACCACGCTCTTCGCGAGGTCTCCTTTTTCAACCTTTGCCAGCTTCGATGGGTCAATCTTCGTGCCGCCCGATTTCGCGGCAATCAGGACCCCCGCACCAAGCATCAGCACGACGACGACTGCTACTACCCATATCCATCTTTTCTTCTTTTTTTTACCGTTACCGTTTGCCACAATAGCCTCCTGCTTGGTGCTAGTCCTAAATACGCCGCCCCGTGCGATTTTGTTCCCGGAATATGAAAAAAGTTTGAGCCCCGGGACTCGTTTCCTTAGACCTCGGGAAGAAGAAAAGGAAAGCAGGGAAATTCATCCCAAATTGGACCTATCGAACTCTGGGCGGGTAACGCTTATTTTATGCGTCCCAATGTGAGATTTCATCCGCTGATTTGGCTGTTTTCCCTATTTGGGACTGCACTACTACTAAGGACGTAGAGCGGCTGTGGAAATTTGCTGGCGCAACTGCTGAGCCAGGTTTCTTTCGGCCAATGCCTCATCGGTACGGCCTGCACTCTCCAGCAGAGAGGCAAGCCCTGCGTGATAAACCGCACGATTCGCGTCGGCGGCGATCGCCTGGCGATACCAGCGTTCGGATTCCTCGGCGCGACCGAGTTTTTGACAAACGAGACCGAGATGGAACCACACGGCCGGCAACTGCAGTTGGCCTTTACCTGCTTCATTTGCGGCTCGCGTCAGGGCGGCGTAGGCCTCGTCGTAGTTACCAGCGGAGTATTCCTGAATGCCGAGCGCCTGCCAGATGTCGAATTCATGCGGAAAACGATCAGCGGCGTTAACGAGAATCTTTTTAGCTCTCGCAAGATCGCCTTGCTGACCATAGGCAACCGACAAAAGAAGATGGGAATACGGATTCGATGGGGCGCGTTCAACGGCCCTCTGCATGAGCGAGAGGTCACTGTCCCAGTAACGCGACTCGTAGAAGGAGCCAGTGGCAAAGATCGCGCAGAGGCATGCGGCTACAAGAACCTGCCACCTTGGAGGCAGTCTGCGCAGCACCCCTGCCAACCCGACTGCGACGGCGAAGGTCGGCAGATACAGGTAACGATCATGTGGCTGCACCAGCAAAATCATTGCAACGGGAGGCGCCAGAGTCAGGATGAACCATGCAAGGAGCATTACGCCTCGCGGCGACTTCCGGGCCCAAAGCCATGCCGCAATGCCCAGGAACGCCAGAGCTATCGCGGGCAGCAGCACCCAAACCACCGAGAAGCCGCGCACGATCATCCGCGGATAGATCATGCTCAAGTTGAATGGGAAGACCACGTGTCCGATGTACCAGAGCCAGGCGATAGGTTGCGTCCAGAGCGTGCTCGACAGCGACAGTCCGGGAAGCCCGTCGCCGACGCCTTTCATCACCTGCATGCGCGCCAGCCAAAAAGCGGCGAACACAATGAAGTAGGGAAGCACGACTCGTGTGGCCTTCCAGAGCCGCATCCGCCAGGATTCTTGCCGATGACTGGCGATCTCGAATATGCCGATGATGAAAGGCGCTACAAGCGCCTGCTCCTTGGTGAACAATGCGGCGAGAAAAGTAATGACGGAGGCAGAGCGCACAGCCCAAGATCCCGATTCGCGACCCTTCCAATAGAGAATGAAAGTCGCAAAAAAGAACGCGGCGAAAAGCGGCTCACCGCCTCCAGATACCCATGCCACGGCTTCGACCTTGGACGGATGCAGCGCAAACAGCGCCGCCGCGATAGCTGCCGCCAGCCGGTCTTGGAGCAACAATCGCGCGAGGACGTAAGCTTCCATCACCACTATTAAATGCAGGAGGATGGTTGCCATGTGATACCAGCCGGGAGCGCCGCCGGTGAGGTGATAAACGGCCGCAAGCCACACCGAGAACATTGGGCGGTAGAAGTTCGCCGGGGACGACAAGTCGCGAAAAGCCCAAAGCTGATGAGTGAAGTACTGGGGAATCAAGCGCCAGTCGTGCAACCAAGCGTTGAGCGAGATCTGATAGTGATCGTCATAGACGAAGTCGAATGCGACGGTGCGCACGTAAACCAGGAAAGTAATGATGAGAGCGGCACGGAGGAGCCATGAAGGCAGCTGGTGCGAAGTGGTTTCTTTTCCTGCGGATACGGGCATTACCGTTCTTATACCGCGACTTTCCGCGGCACTCCAGCGGAAACCGCTTTTGTTAGAATCCTCGGGACATGCTGGGATCAATCCTGCTGCGAGTTTTCGCCGTCCTTTTGCTCGTAGCAGCGAATGCGTTCTTCGTGGCGGCTGAGTTTGCGCTGGTTGGGATACGTAGCACACGCATCCACCAATTGATCGAGCAGGGACGGATCGGCGCCCGCACGGTCCAGAAGCTTCATGCACACCTGGATAGTGTCCTCAACGGCGTTCAGTTCGGCATCACGCTTACCAGCCTCGCTTTAGGCTGGATCGGCGAACCGGCCTTTGCCCACATTTTCGAAGGATGGCTCGGACGCACGCCTCTAGGCCAGGTGGCGTCGCACACGCTGGCGATCATCGTCGCGTTCACGATCATCACCTACCTGCACGTGATCCTCGGAGAAGTGGTACCCAAATCGCTGGCGCTTCAGCGAGCGGAACGAGTGGCCCTCGCCGTGGCCGGACCGATGGACTTCTTCATGACGCTCTCCAAACCGTTCCTGGCGATCATGACCAGATCGGCGGCGCTAGTGTTGAGGGCATTCGGCATTCGAAACGTCAGCGAAGGGCATCCCCATTCGCCGGAAGAACTGAAATTGATCGTGACCGGCGCACACCGCCTGGGCCTGATGCCGGAATACCAGGAAGAAATGGTGTTGCGTGCGCTGGACCTCAGCAACATCAGCGTGCGTGAGATCATGACTCCGCGAACGCGGATATTCTCGTTGCCCGCCGACATGACGCTGAAGGATGCCCTGACACCGGTTGTCGAAGAACAACACTCCCGCGTGCCGGTTTACGACCCGGTGCGGGGAAGCGAGTACATTGTTGGCCTGCTCTACAGCAAAGACATGAGCCGGTGGTCGCGGCTTCGGCTCACTTATGCCGAAACAGAAGACTGGGCCGCAAGACTCGATCGCATGCGGATCCGTGACATCATGCGCGACGTTCTGGTAGTACCGGAGACCAAGCCCATTACCGACCTGCTGATCGAGTTCAAGAAAAGCCGGCGGCATCTTGCGGTTGTGGTCGATGAGTTCGGCTCCACGGCAGGTGTGGTTACCGTGGAAGACGTTCTCGAACAGGTGGTGGGAGAAATCGAGGACGAATTCGACATTATTCCGCAGCCGTTGAGTCCGAGCGCAGTGATGGTGCTCGACGGTTCGCTGACCGTTCGTGATTTGGAGACGATGTACCAGCTTCCGCTGCCGAAAGACGAAGGGTTCGAAACTCTTGCGGGATTCATGCTCACGCAGTTGCAGAGGCTTCCCCGAAAAGGTGAGAGTCTCGAGTACGAAGGACGAACCTTCACTGTGGAAGAGATGGACGGGATGCGGATATCGAAGGTGAGAATCGAGACCGCTGCGAAACAAGAACCACAGGACGTCCAGACGGATTAGCTCCCGTTGCTTAAGACCATCACATCACGCCTGCTGTACACGTTGCCGGTTCTGTGGCTGGTTGTGTCTGTGGTATTCCTGCTCATACACCTTGTCCCCGGCGATCCAATTCAGCAGATGCTCGGAGAAGGCGCGGCTGCCACCGACATCGAAGCGGCACGTCATGCTTATGGACTCGATCAGCCCCTGTCGAAGCAGTACATCAATTATTGGAAAGGTGTAGTCCGGGGCGACCTCGGGCAGTCCATCCGCTTTAACCAGAATGTAGGGAAGATTATCGCGGAGCGGTATCCGTTCACGATGCGGCTCACGCTGGCGTCGTTATTGGTCGCTATTGTGCTGTCGATTCCCGCGGGAGTGCGTTCGGCACGACGGCGTAACCGATGGGACGATCGACTGCTTGGGTTCGTAAGCCTCCTCGGATTATCGTTCCCGAACTTTGCCCTCGGGCCTGTACTGATCCTGTTCTTCGCGATCTACCTTGGATGGCTGCCGGTTTCGGGATCGGGAACGATGGCACATCTTGTATTGCCGGCGATCACGATGGGCGGCGCGCTGGCGGCGATCCTTACCCGTATGGTTCGCACCGCCATGCTGGAAGAACTGAGCCAGGACTACATCCGCACCGCCCGCGCGAAGGGACTGCCGGAGCGGACTGTTGTGTACAAGCACGCGCTGCGCAATGCGATGATTCCGGTGCTCACCGTCATCGGACTGCAATTCGGTGCGCTGCTGGCCGGAGCGATCGTGACCGAGACAATCTTCTCGTGGCCGGGGATCGGGCGTCTGACGGTCCAGGCTATCTCCAACCGCGACTATTACCTGGTGCAGGGCTGCATTCTTGCCATCGGACTTACGTATATAGCGGTCAACCTGCTTACCGACGTTCTATACAGCGCAGTAAATCCGCGCATTCGACAATGAACTTTTTATAAATTTCCCACACAACTACTCACATCCAAGGGGGTTATGGAATTCGTTGGGTGGGAGGAGTGTAGATATGTTTGGGGAAATCGGGGTTCCGGAACTCTTATTGATTCTTGGAATCGCGTTGATATTGTTTGGACCCAAGAAACTGGGTGAGTTGGGGAAGGGCCTCGGAGAGGGAATCCGCAGTTTCAAGCAAGCCATTCGTGGCGATGAAAAGAAAGAAGAGCCCGCAAAGCCCGCGCAGTAATCACCGCCACATTCCACGCACTTGCTCAGGTGTCAGTCCGCGCAGGCGCAATTGCCGCAGGCTGAGCGCGTCGTGCCGTTTCGCCAACCGCACACCTTCTTCGTCAGTCAGAAGTTCGCAATGGTAGTAGTCCGGCGGTCTTAAGCCCAGGGCTTCAAACAGAAGGATCTGTCTTGCCGCGGACTTCAGTAGATCCATACCGCGAACCACCTCTGTAACCTGCATTGCCGCGTCGTCGGCGACAACCGCCAGTTGGTAAGCGGGTACGTCGTCGCGACGCCATACGACAAAGTCTCCAAAGTCCCGACCGGCAACGAATTCCTGTGGCCCTTGTCTGAGATCGTTGAAGTGAATAGTGCGGCCGTCAGGAACCTGAAAGCGCCAGTTCACTCCCGCCGGGGTTTTGGGATCCTTGTTCTTGTTGCCACGGCATTTGCCGGGATAGAGAGGCTCGTCGTTGGACTCGTGCGGTGCTTGCGCGACTTCCGCGAGTTCCTTGCGCGAACACGTGCAGGGGTAAATCCGGCCGTCTTCCAGCAGTTTGCGCCACACGGATAAATACCAGTCGCGGCGCTGGCTTTGCACATAAGGACCGAAGTCACCTCCGACGTCGGGGCCCTCCTGCCATTCGATCCCGAGCCAGCGCAGGTCCTCGATCATGGCGTCGGCGTATTCCGATTTTGAGCGTTGCGGGTCAATGTCTTCGTTCCGAAAGATAAGGATTCCGTTGTTAGCGCGGGCGCGTTCGTGGGCCGTCCAGAAAGTGCGGGCGTGCCCGAGGTGCATGTAGCCCGTTGGAGAAGGCGCAATGCGTCCTCGATAGCCGCTCAATGCGCGTCGCCTCGCCATTCGCGTGCCAGCAGAGCATACTCTTCGCTGTCGAGGAACTTGCCCCATCGGTGATAGACCTCGCGATGGCAGCCCTCATGCTGGAATCCGAGTTTGCGAAGGACATTCTCCGACGCCTTATTTCCGGAAAAGACACCAGCGAAGATGCGATTGATCTTCAACTCCTCAAAGCCGTAGCGAACCACTGTCCTGGCGGCTTCGGTTGCGTATCCCTTTCCCCAGTATGGATGTCCGATCCAGTAGCCCAGCTCCGCGCGTCGATGGTCAGGGTCGACGGTAAGTCCGATGCCCCCACAAAGTTTTAACGAGGCGGCTTCGTAGATTCCGAAATGGCAGCCGACGGGGTTGGAACGAACCTTGTCCAGGAAGGCACGTGCGTCGGCCTCAGTGTAAGGGTAGGGAACCCGCAGCGTATTTTCGACGACCTCCCAAGCGCCGAGCAGCGGCACCAATACCGGGATATCGCTCTCCTGTATCGGTCGTAACAGCAGTCGCTCAGTGCGCAATTGGACTTCGGGCATGAGTCAATTGTACCGATGGCCCTTTTGCCAGGCGCTGTTTCATCTATGAGGGCTCGTCCTTATGGGCGCCGGTTGGGGCTTGATACTCGCGATACAATGTCACCAAGACTTTGTGGGGAAACAAGCATCCAAGTAGTTGAGGGCATCTCTTCGCGTGAACTGCGCAGAACTGATCTACGACTGGAATAACATCCCAGGTCCGGACTTCAAACCGAAGACACCGGTGCTGCTGGACGACGAATCGCTCCGCGACGGACTGCAATCGCCCTCGGTCCGCGATCCCTCCATTCCGGAAAAACTGGAAATTCTGCACCTGATGGAAGCGCTCGGTATCAATCTGGCCGACATCGGGCTCCCGGGCGCTGGGCCGCGTGCGTTCCAGCATTGCGAGGCAATTGCGCGAGAAATCGCTGATGCGCGGTTGAAGATTCGACCGAATTGCGCGGCGCGGACCCACGAGAACGACATCAAGCCGATTGCTGAATTGGTTCAGCGCACGGGCGTACCCATCGCGGTGGCGATGTTTATCGGCTCCAGTCCGATCCGCCGATACACGGAAGGCTGGACCGAAGACTTCCTGCTTTCTACAACCGATCGTGCGGTGCGGTTTGCTGTGAGTTTAGGCCTCGATGTGATGTACGTAACCGAGGACACCACCCGCTGCGATCCTGCGACGGTGAAGAAGCTTTACACCACGGCCATCAACGCCGGAGCGAACGCCGTGGTTGTGGCTGACACCTGTGGCCATGCCACACCGATGGGCGTCATCAACCTGATTCGCTTTGTCGGCAGGGAAGTGGTGGCGCCTTCAGGGCAGGACATACGCATCGACTGGCATGGCCATTGTGACCGCGGTATGGGGCTGGCCAATGCCTTCGCCGCGCTCGTCGCCGGAGCATCTTGCGTCCATGCCACGGCGCTCGGAATCGGGGAACGAGTCGGCAATACGCAGATGGATCAGATGCTGGTGAACCTGCGTCTTATGGGCATCGAGCCATGGGACAAGCAGGACCTGACCCGCCTGAAGGAATACTGCGAGAAGATTTCCGCTGCCACGGGAGTGCCGATCCCGAAGAATTACCCTGTGATCGGTGAAGACGCCTATCGCACGGCTACGGGCGTCCATGCTGCGGCGATTATCAAGGCATTCAATAAAAAGGACCTTGAGCTTGCGAATAACGTGTATTCGGGCGTGCCGGCGCATTATTTCGGGCTGGAACAGATCATCGAGATCGGCCCGATGAGCGGAAAGTCAAATATCCTGTACTGGTTGGAAAAGCGTGGCATTCCGGTGCACAGCGACATGGTGGAGCGGATTCTGGCGCGGGCGAAGAATTCTGATCGGGTATTAACCGAAGCGGAAATTCTTGATTGTTGCCGTATTCCCGCAACCGGTTCTCCCTCGTAGAATTGACCGTTTAGTGCAGAACGGACAATCGTGCGAACACTCATATCCTCCGTCACAATTCACGTTGTAATATCGATATTCGCACTTATGCCTTCACTCCCGGCCCAGACTGGTGCCTCGAACGAATCGGAACTGTCGCGGTCGGCTCGACAGCAGGTGACGCAAGTCGCCGCGCTGCCCGAAGTTCATCGAACCTTCCAGTGGTTTCGTGATCACCAGCGCGACCTCAGCGATGCACAGATCGAGCTTACGGCGATTCCCGCACCTCCATTCGGGGAGAGGGCGCGCGCCGAATGGTTCCAGGAAAGATTCTCGGCGGCCGGCCTGAGCGCAGTTGAGATCGATGAAATCGGGAACGTTGTTGCGTATTTGCCTGGAGCAACACCCGTTTCTGAGGGCGTGGTGGCTGTTACGGCTCACCTCGATACGGTGTTTCCCGGCGGCACTCCGTTAAAGGTTCGCAGACAGGGAGATCGCATTCTTGGGCCGGGCGTTTCCGACAACGGCGCTGGCCTGACCGCGCTTCTGGCCCTTGCGGAGTCATTGCAGCAGAGTGGCGTTAAGCCCACTATGCCGATCCTTTTCGTCTGCAACGTCGGCGAAGAGGGCGAGGGTGACGTCAGGGGGATGCGTTACCTCTTCAACAAGTCCGAGTGGGGCGACGTGATCAAGTACACGCTCGTGCTCGACGGGGCTGGTACAGATAGCATCGTCACCCAGGCACTGGGCAGCAAGCGCTTTCAGGTCGTTGTGCGCGGGCCGGGTGGCCATTCCTGGAGCGACTTCGGCGTGCCGAATCCGATTGTCGCCCTGTCGCGGGCGATCGCTGAATTCAACAAGACGGTTGTCCCCACCGACCCGAAAACAACGTTCAACATTGGCGTGATCGAAGGCGGAACCTCGGTGAATTCCATTCCGGAAGAAGCCACCATGCGCGTGGACCTGCGTTCCGCTTCACCGGACGAAATTACCAAACTGGAGAAGTCGCTGCGCGAGGTGTTGGACAGAGCCATGATTGAAACTTCGGCCGTTGTCCGCGGCCGCAGGCGTGAGCCGGTGACGCAGCAGCTTTCCTACGAAATGAAGTTGATCGGTAATCGCCCGGCCGCCGAACTCAAGCCGAATTCTCGCATTCTCGCGACGGTGCAGGCTGTGGATGCATTGCTCAACAATGCAGCCCGGCTGCAACGCGCTTCGACCGACGCGAATATCCCGCTCTCGCTCGGACGTGAGGCCGTCGCCATCGGAGCCGGTGGCAGCGGCGGTGGCGCTCACACGCTTCACGAATGGTACGACCCGACTACGCGGGAGCTTGGCCTGAAGCGCATCATCCTCACTCTGCTGGCGCTTTCCGGCGTGCAGACCCAACCGAAGTGAAATAAACTGACCCGCGCAGTCCGCATACGTTTGCCATGAAAATTATCGTCGTTGTTTTTCTGCTCATGACTTCCATGCAAGTAGTGGCCCAGAACAGTGAACCCGCCGACATTATCTTCCTTAACGGCGACGTGTACACCGGCGCCGTCCTGCCTTATATGCCAGGCGCGAAGCCTCCGGCGAAACCGCGTGTGCAGGCCATCGCCGTGAAGAACGGCCGCATTCTCTCCATTGGAACCAACGAGGAGGTCCGCAAATACGCAGCCAAAAAGACGCACTCGGTCGACCTTCGGGGCCAATTCGTCATGCCGGGTTTCAATGACGCTCATCTCCATCTCGCTAACGGTGGATTCGAAAAGCTGAACGTCGATCTTGTCGGGGTGAAGTCGCTCGATGAAATGAAATCGCGTATCGCCGCAAGGGTGAAGACCGCTTCTCCGGGCGAATGGATCCTTGGGCGGGGATGGGACCACACTGCCTGGACCGGCAAGACGCTTCCTTCGCGTCAGGATCTCGACGCTGTGACCGCCGGACACCCTGCCTACTTTGTGAGAGTCGATGGGCACATTGCTGTTGCCAACTCTGCCGCACTAAAAGCCGCCGGGGTCGGGAAGGACACCAAGGCTCCATCCGGCGGCACGATCGACCGCGACTCGAACGGCGAAGCCACCGGCATTTTGCGCGAAAGCGCGCAGGACCTCGTCACTTCGAAAATTCCGCATCCGACGGCAGAACAACGCCGTCGCGGCCTCGAACTCGCTTTTGCCGACGCCGTGCGTCATGGCATCACGTCCGTGCAGGACAACTCCTCGTGGGACGACTTTCTCGTCATGGAGGACATGCAGAGCGACGGCGTGCTTCCCATCCGCGTCACCGAGTGGCTTAATTTCAACGATTCTGTCGAGACACTTCAGCAGCATCGCGCCCGACATCCGCAGACCGACCCGCACCTTCACACCGGAATGCTGAAGGGCTACATGGACGGATCGCTCGGCTCGCGTACGGCCGCGCTGCTTGCGCCTTACAGTGACGACCCGCACAACACCGGGCTTCCCCAGTTCGATCAGGAGAAACTCAATCGCATGACGCGCGAGCGCGTCGCGGCTGGGTTCCAAATAGGTTTCCATGCTATTGGTGACAATGGCGTCGAGATGGCGCTGGAGGCGTTTGAAGACGCCACAACTGCCATTCGCGAGAACCAGCTCCGCCATCCCAACACCACGCAACGCACCGACGACTTCCGCCTCCGGATCGAGCACGACCAGGTGGTGACCGCCGAACAGGTGCCGCGTTACGAACAGCTGGGCGTGATTGCCTCAGTGCAGCCGAATCACCTGCTCACTGACATGAACTGGGCGGAGGAGCGCATCGGTCCTGCCCGGGCGAAGGTCTCGTATCCCTGGGCTGACTACGTGAAGAACAAGGTCATGCTCGCCTTCGGCACCGACTATCCCGTGGAGCCGATCACTCCCTTCCGCGGCGTGTACGCAGCGGTCACTCGTAAGAACGAAGCTGGAACGAAGACGTACTATCCCGAACAAAAGCTGACGATCGAGCAGGCGATTGCCGCATACACAACCGGAGCGGCTTATGCCGAGTTCGCCGAACGGGACAAAGGACTTATTCAAGCCGGCATGCTGGCTGATTTTGTAGTCCTCGACCGCGATCTGACCAAGGTCGCGCCCGAGGAGATACTCAAAACGAAAGTATTGCGAACGGTGGTCGCCGGAAAGACGGTGTTCAACGCCGAAGAAAAGACATCCAAGTAGGGTGGACGAAAAACCCATGTGGAGGCGGCGTGAGGACGCCCTCGTCTGGGGGGCTCCCATGGTCATAGCCCCGGCGCTTTCGCTCGTACCGGTTGCCGTGTCGCTTCTGATGTATCCGGCATTTGCCTACGCCCGACTGCTCGGATTGCTTCTGCTGCCAGTCATGGCCGTTTCGGAAGTAGCAGGCTTTTCGCGGCTCGCCGAAACGTTGCGTAGCGAATTCGATGTACTGTCGTTCTTCGCCGTGGGTGTGATCGTTACGCTGCTGGTTGTCGTTGCGAGCAGCGGCGTGCTGCTGGCAATCGTGATTACGAACTGATCATTTCCCCGTAAACAGAAAGCGCAGGCCGCGGTTATACGCTTCCGGCTTGTTGCTGGCGTGCCCTTCGCCAGTGACGACCACCGAATTCATGGTTAGCCCTTTGTAGTTGCGTGCGGAAACGGCTTTGACGAATTCCTTCACGGGACCCGCCAAGTCCTCTTTTTCTCCGACTGCGATGTAAACGCGCGCTGGCAGATCAGTGTGTTTCGCCGCGTATTCGGCCTCTTGCTTGAAGGAAGAATTGGAGACATAGGTGACAGCCGGACTCGCCGACAAGTATGCCCAGAATAAAGTTGGCTCATTGAAGAGCGAATAGAGCGTGAAGAGTCCGCCGAAGGAGCTTCCCATCAAAACACGTTTCTTTGCATCGGCCGGGTAATTCGCTTCGATATAGGGGATGAGTTCGGATTTCAGGAAGGCGAAAAACTTCGGCGCATCTCCGGAACCCTTCAGGTCGCTTCGCGCTGCGGTCGTATAGTCCATCGCGCGCAGACGGTTATAGTCCGCGTTCTCGCCCGAATACGTAATCGCCACCAGCATCATCTCCGGCACGAACTTGTCATACACCAACCCGCCCAGCACCGAATCCATCAGCTTGAAGTCCCATTGGCCATCGAGGATATACACCACGGGATACTTCTTCTCCGGATGTTTGGCGGCCTCACTCGGCACGCGAATGTAAATGTCGTAGTCGCGACCCGTGTTCGCCGACTTCATTGAATGCAGTTCCGAGCCACTTATGGAGACCTTCGGAAGGGCGGTGGTCGCGCTGGCTGGTTTCTGTTGAGCGCACGCAAATACGGCAGAGAGGATAATGACAACCGTGTGAATGAAAGCACGAAGCGAAGTAGTCCGCATGAAGAGGTCTCCTGTCGTCGGAACAGCTCCGCAGCATTAAACGCTAAACGCGCGCGATTGTCAGGCCGATATTGTCGTCGCTGCGGATGCTCTCAGCCGTCTGCTACCCTACTTCCGTGTCCCGTTCGCTCAAGGCACATCTTCTTCTCGTCTTCATCACGTTTGCGTGGGGAGCGACGTTTGTCGTCATCAAGGAAGCGCTCGCGCAGGTTTCGCCGCTGGTCTTTAACGCCCTGCGGATGACCGTCGCGCTCATCGCGCTCATCATCATCCTTCATAAGCCGCTGAAGAGCATGACGCGTCCGGCCGCACTGGGAGGGCTTCTTGTCGGCGTTTTCCTCTGGCTCGGGTACGCCTTCCAGACCACCGGGCTTCATCTCACCACGCCCAGCAAATCTGCGTTCATCACCGGACTCTCTGTCGTTCTCGTGCCGATCATCGTTGCCGTCAGCGGCCGCCGCGTTCCGAACCGCTGGACATTGCTGGGCGTAGTCTGTGCTTTTTTCGGCCTTTACCTGATGACGATCCCCGCTAACGAATACTTCTCGCTGGCGTCTATTAATCGTGGGGATTTGCTTACTTTTGCCTGTGCAGTTTCATTTGCGTTTCACATTTTCACCACCGGATACATGACCCAGCGGCACCCGTTCCAGCAGATTTCGGTCATGCAGGTAGCGACGGCCGCGGTGCTGACCACGTTCATCATTCCCGTGGAAGCTCCGCGCCTCGCCTGGACCAACCAGGTGGTATTTGCCGTTTTGTTCACTGGGCTGGTGTGTACCGCCCTTGCTTTTACGATTCAGGCATGGGCCCAGCAGTTCACTCCGCCTACTCACACGGCTCTGATCTTCGCGCTGGAACCCGTTTTTGCCGCGCTGACGTCGTATGTACTGTTGGGCGAGCGCCTTGGTGTGAGGGGTACGGTTGGCGCAATCCTCATCCTCGGCGGTATCCTTGTCTCGGAGCTTCGTGGGAGCGCTCTCGAGCCTGACCGCAACTTTGAGACGGCGATTCCGTCCAAACATTAGGGACTTGAGAGCGATTGCAGAAACGAAACGGATATTTATTGCGTCTAAGTGGTAGGGGACTTCCCACACTTTGACTGCGAATTCATCTGGCGGCCTGAATCCTGCAGTTTTTATCCAAATCTCTGTTCTAGTAAGTGGAGGAACAAACTATGAATGAGCGCGTAAGCGCTTTCTGGGAGAAGGTCAAAGCCCATCGTCCGGGTTCCGCGCTGTTGATGCTGATTACGCTCGCAGTCGGCATCCTTATCGGCACGGTTATTTCCTACGGTGTTCGCGGACAAGACAAAAACATCTCAGCCGATGCGACCCCGCTGACCATCCCGGAGCCAAAGCAACTTTCAACGACGTTCTCGCAAATTGCCAAACAATTAGAACCTGCTGTTGTAAACATCAACACTGAATCCACCATCAAGCCGTCCACCCGACGCCGTTCGCCGCATGGCCGCATTACACCCGACAATCCGCCGGGCGACGATCAGGGCGATGAAGAGAATCCTTTCCAGGATTTCTTTGACCGCTTCTTCGGCGGCCAGGGCCCCGGCGCTTCTCCGGAAGGACTGCGCCAGCGCTCGCTGGGTTCCGGTGTGATCGTGGACTCCAAGGGATACATCATCACCAATCGTCACGTCGTGAACAAAGCTGATCGCATTCGCGTGAAGCTTCAGGGCGAATCCCAAGGAGACCCCGGACACGACGCGAAGGTCATCGGTGTGGATGAAGAGACGGATCTCGCCGTCATCAAGATCGACGTCAATAAGCCGCTTCCGGTCGCCAAACTCGGCAACTCGGACGGCGTGGGCGTTGGCGACTGGGTGCTTGCGATTGGCAGCCCGTTTTCACTGGAGAGCACTGTGACGGCCGGTATCATCTCGGCCAAGGGACGCTCGAATATCGTTCCGCAGCGCCAGTTCCAGTCGTTTATCCAGACCGACGCAGCCATTAACCCCGGCAACTCGGGTGGACCGCTCGTCAACATGGCCGGCGAGGTGATCGGCATCAACACGGCGATCATTACCGGCGGCCAGGGTTACGAAGGCGTGGGTTTTGCCCTGCCGTCGAACCTGGTGGCCGACGTCTACAAGCAGTTGATCGGTCCCGACCACAAGGTCACCCGCGGCTCCATTGGCGTGACTTTCCAGGCGACACCGAACCCGGCCGTGGCGCGTGTCTATGGCGGCGGTGCAGGTGTGACGCTGAGTGACGTAGTGAAAGACAGCCCGGCGGCCCAGGCGGGTCTCCAGGTTGGCGACACTATCACCACCATCGAAGGGAAGAAGATCACATCGGGCGACGAACTCGTGGCGGATATTTCCGGCCGTAAACCCGGTTCCAAGATCAAAGTCGGCTATATCCGAAACGGCAAACCGGCGGAAACCACGGTTACCGTGGGCAGCCGCACCAAGCTATTCGGCAGCCAATTGGGTCTTGAGGATGAGACACCGGAAACCTCCGAGCCCGAGGAATCAAAACTCGGAGTCTCCGTTGACAACGTCTCGCCGGATATCGCTGAGCGGCTGCAACTCCCGAATAACAAAGGAGTTGTGGTCACGAGCGTGAAGCCGGGATCGTTCGCCGACGACGTGGGTCTGGCCCGCGGCATGATCATCCTTGAGGTGAACAAGCAGGCGGTCAATACTCAGGCCGATTTCAACCGGATCGTCTCCGGGTACAAATCTGGTCAGGACGTCGTATTCCTGGTCCGCCCCCCCGGACGGTCCAGCGGGACCGCCTTCTTGGGCGGAACCCTTCCGTAATCTGGTCAAAGGCAGGCACCAGCGGTCTAATGCTTTCCACGCTGGTGCCTGTTCCTGTAAAATCAGGCACTTACATTGATAGCAAACGTATAAACCCGGACAAGCATCCAGAACTATAGCTGGATCCCTTCCGGCTGAGGTGTTGTTTGCGATTCGTACGCCATTTTTCACTACAACTCGGGCTCATCCTGATCGCCACGCTGGCGATCACCAGTTCGGCATTCGGTACAACCACCAAGAAGACCAGTTCGCACACCACCGTCAAGAAGACCGCCACCACCAAATCCAAGGCCACTTCGCACTCGAAGTCACACAAGAAGAGCAGGAGAACTGCGAAGAAGTCCTGGAAGAGCCGCGGACAACAGGCCATGAGTTCCGAGCGCGCCCGGGAGATCCAGGAAGCGCTCATCCGCGAGAAGTACCTTTCCGGCGAACCCACCGGTGCCTGGGATGCCCGGACACAGGAAGCTTGCCGCCGTTATCAGGGCGACAATGGCTGGCAGACCAAGGTCTTGCCCGATTCCCGCGCACTCATCAAGCTGGGACTCGGACCCGACCACAGCAAGGTCCTGAATCCCGAAACGGCCGCCACCAGTCCGTATCAGCCGGGCGGCGGAGAGAAAATCTCTTCTCCGGAGAGTGCACTTCAGCCGGCAGTCACGGCCATCCGGTAACCCGGTCAATTCGTTAGAACTCAGTTCAGAACCCCGCCGAATGCGGGGTTTTGATTTTGGAAGTTAGACTTCAGGAAGGTAGGGCAGTAGTTCGCCTTTCACGATAGCTCGGGGATTGTCCCTCACCAGCGCCTCCGCCACCATGTCTCCGGCCATCTTGCGCACCTGCTCGCGCGCTTCCGAGAGAATTGGCGGCCTTGAATTGGTGCTGTGCGCGTCGGTGGCGACTACGTGCACGGCATTCTGATCGATAAGCCATCGTGCTAGCGCCTCGGCCTGCTTGCCCCATCGGCCGGTAAGCGAGTTGGCCGTCACCTGTACAACGCATCCTGCCCTCGCCCATTCGAGCACGCGATCCGGCGTCTTTTGCAGGATCGGGTTCCTCTCCGGATGCGTAAGGATTGGCCGAAAACCCATGTTCATCATCTGCGCAAGTTGCCCGTCGATCGACGGCGGAAGAGAAAAGTCGCTGAACTCGATCAGGATGTACGGCGTATCGCCGATTGTGTATCGGCCGGGGTGCGTCAGGGCATCCTGGATGTTCTCAAAGCTGAAGTGGAAGTCACATCCGAGCGAGAGGGCCGGCTGCCCGCCACATTTCCGGCGCAGAAGATCCAGGGTTTCTTCGAGGTATCGCCGATCGTAGATGTACTCGTCGTTCGCGTGCGGCGTCGCGACGATATGTTCGATCCCATCCTGCCACGCCATGGCGCACATCTGGAGAGCGATCTCCCAGTTGCGTGCGCCGTCATCGACTTCAGGAATGACGTGACAATGGATATCGAACATCGCCGTCCCGCCTGATTACCTGTAGTGCTCCGCCATAAACTCCGAGATGGCGTTATACGCCTGCCGCAGCACGTCATCCTGCGGCAGGAACACCGACCGGAAATGTTTTGTCCCGGGCTTCTGGCCAAAGCCGCTACCATGCACCACCAGCACGGCCTTCTCCCACAGCAGCTTTTTTACGAAGTCGAGGTCGTCTTCCGGGATATTGATCTTCGGGAACGCATAGAAGGCTCCCTCTGGCGCTACACACGACACGCGTGGATTCGAATTCACCCACTCCATCGTGATGTCGCGGCGTCCTTTCAGTTTCGCCTGCACTTCCTTCAAGTGGTCCTGTGGACCTTCCAGCGCTGGCTTGATCGCGCACTGCATCGGATGGCTCGCGCACAATCTCGACCGCAGCAGCTTGTTGATGCCCTCCACGTAATCCTTCGAGGCCACTGGATCGCCGCTTATGATTCCCCAGCCAATCCGCCATCCCGGGGCCAGGTAGGACTTCGACAGTCCGCCAAACGTCACCATTGTCACGTCACTTGCCAACGAGGCCAGCGGAACCAGCGGTTTCTCGCCCATCAACAGCTTGTCGTAAATCTCATCCGCGAAGATCACCAGGTTGTGACGCCGTGCCAAGTCCACGATCTTCATCAGCGTGTCGCGGCTGTAGAGCGCACCAGTCGGATTATTGGGATTGATGACCACGATCGCGCGTGTCTTCGGCGTGATCTTCCGCTCCAGGTCTTCCATGTCCGGAGCCCAGCCGTTCTCTTCGTCGAGGTCGTACGGCGTCAGCGGCATCTCCAATTTCGCTAGCACCGCCGAGTACAGTGGATACTCCGGGCTGGGCGTCAACACCGATTCGCCCTTGTTCAGCAGAGCCGCAAAGCAGATGTCAACGCACTCGCTCACGCCGCTGGTCACGAACACATCCAGCACATTGCGGATGCCCTTGCGATCAGCCTCACCCCTGATTGCCGCGACAGCTTCGGCCGTGCCCGACGAAGGCGAGTAGCCATTCTTGCCGTCGCGCATCGCCTTGTAGACAGCCTCCACCATGTGCGGAGGCGTCGCGAAATCGAACTTCAAAGGATCGCCAATATTCAATGGCAGGATTTTCTTGCCGGTCTTTGCCACCTCATCGGCCAGTACGGCCAGGTCTCGAATGGCATAGCGGACATTATCCAGGCGCGAAGCAGGGGCTATGGGACGAAGCGTTTCAGTGGTGGACATACGCCGTCTATTCTATTTGTTAACCACGCGGGAAGGAACCGCTTGCAACACCCCGTCCCGTGATCTAGCCCCACCCAAACCATCTTTTGTATCGGCCAGAAGGACGCGACCGTCTAAACACACTGTGACGAAAGCCGACCTCCAGCCCCTCGCCCGCAAAGCCGAAGCTCTCCGCCGCCTGCACCACGGACCCCATGCAGTCGTGTTTCCGAATGCCTGGGACGTCACCAGTGCCCGCATCGTCGAAGCCGCCGGGTTCCCGGCGATCGCCACCACGAGTGCCGGTATCGCCAACCTGTTCGGCTATCCCGACAGCCAAATCATCAGTCGGGACGAAATGCTCTCGATGGTCGCCCGTATCGCCGCTGCGGTGAGCGTTCCGGTCAGCGCCGACATGGAGGCCGGATACGCAGACACCGCCCTCCAGATGTACGACACGGCGGAAGAGATCATCCGCGCCGGCGCCGTCGGCCTGAATCTGGAAGACAGCCTCAACGACGAATCCCGTCTCGTCGATCTTGATCTTGAGCTCGAAAAGATCAAGGCGGTTCGGCAGGCGTCCGAAGACACCGGCGTTCCTCTCGTCCTGAACGCCCGTACCGACGCGTACTGGTGGAAGGGCGCACAGCCGGCCACGCGCATGAAGGAAACCATTCGCCGTGCCAACGCCTTCCGTGAAGCGGGCGCCGATTGCATCTTCATCCCCGGCTTGAAAGATCTCGACGAGATCCGTCTCTTTCTGCGCGAAAGTCCTGGACCTCTCAATATCCTGGCTTTCCCCGGCGTGCCGTCAATCGCGGAATTGGAGGAAGCAGGTGTGCGCCGCGTGAGTATCGGGTCGGGAGGATACCGCACCGCCATGGGATTGATGCGACGGCTGGTTGAGCAGATAAAGACCGGCGGCAGTTATGACCTGATCAGCGAGTATGCGATCCCATTTCCTGAGGTCAATGCGCTGTTGAGAAAGTAGTCTCGTCAGCCCGAGGTTTTTTCCTGGCGAGCATGTCTTCGTCCGCTATCCGCAGCAGGTCGGTGGCCGTACGCCCGGGAGCCAGTTCAGACATGCCACACGTGACCGTCACTTCGTACGAGTGCTTCTCTTTCTGTTTGTCTTTCCGGCTCCAGGCCCCGAGGTACTCGTGGATGCGGTGCACGACGACGTCGGCCTGTGCCACCGACGTGTCACCCAGCAGGATCACAAATTCATCACCGCCGAAGCGGATCACGGTATCCGAAGCGCGCACTGAACTTCCCAGTACTTCCGCCACTTGGTGTAGGACGTTGTCGCCGACCAGGTGCCCGAACCGGGAATTGAAGTCCTTAAAGTTGTCGACGTCTACCATCAGCACTGTAAGCGGCGTGCTCTTGCGTTGGGCGCGGCTGATTTCCTTCACCATTAACCGGTCGAGGCATCGGCGATTGAAAGCCCCCGTCAGCGGATCCAGTTGCGCGCTGCGCTCCACGATAATCAATTGCCGCAACAACTCGCGGCGATTCGCCCGGATCACCCTGCGCTCGTAATAGAGATAGGCGTTTAGCAGCAGGATCAACGCAAACAGCCCAAGCACGAGTTCCGGAGAGTTTTTCGATTTCACAATCGACCGGAAATCGAGCGCCAGTTGAGGATTGACTGCAGCCACCAGGGCGGCAGCCCCGGCCAAACCGATCAGCGCACCGATCGCCCAAATCTCAAAATCGCGGCCCTCCAGTCCCTCAAGTTCGCGCTGCAAAACTTCGATGCGGTCCTCGGGCTCCGCCGCCTGAATGCTCTTGTCCATGTTCGCCTTCGTTGAAACGGATGTTACTTCAAAATGCGCGCGGGACGGAGAAAATCGGACGATGGGTAATCACGACAGTCCATGCACCTGGCGTATTTGGCGGGACGAAAGCTCTCGAAACTATCGAGGCTTGTACTGAAGCCCGAACTCTCCGGGAATGTCGAGCGTCGGACGGCAACGCACGCGGGCAATCTTGGCCGGCAGGAATACGTTGGCGCCATCGCTCATATAAGGTACCGCCACCGTTATCTGTGTGTCGGGGGGGTAGTCCACCAGGCTCAGGAAACGGATGCCACCACGTGACATGTCGAGGACGTCTACGACATCGTCATCATAGCCTTGCCGCTTGAGGCATGCCTTTATGTTCTTGAGTGCGACCCGCGGATGCTTTCGGTCGTTTACCTTACGAGCTTTGCGCTCCGGCGCGCTGAGCGGGCTCAGGTACGACTCGCTGCCGGTCACCAGTCCGTTGTCGCCGAGCAGGACTGGCTTCTGCCAGAGCGTTTCCTGCTTGCACACTTCGCATTCATGCGGAACCGTGCGGGTCTGCTCGTAAACCATCAGATCGACTTCGCCGAGGTGCAGCAGTTCCTGGCGCGAACAGCGTGAGCACTGCAGCACGGTTCGGCCTACCTGCGGGGTCGCCTGCGGATCGGGAAAGTTAATGTCCCAGAAATCGGAAGCTGCAGGTGGCAGGAAATGGAAACCGTAGAGGTAGTCTTCTCCGCGAACCCCCACCTGCGCGACGACGCGCGCCGTCACTTGTTTGTCGGCGCGGGAAATCGTCAACTGTGATCCGTTCTTCAGCGACTGCGAGGTAGCCAGCAGGCCGCCGTCACGCGTTACGACGTCGGTGAGCGCCTCGGTGTCGTACGGATGTCCCGCCGAATCGGTTCCGGCGATTTGGATCCGGAACGCATAACGGATTCGATCGCTACGCCTTAGTGCCTGCTCTTTTTCTGCCGCAGCCGACTGGTCCACAGGATTCTCCCGAAAATACCTGCACTTCCGGCCATGATATGACAATTTTTGGCGCTGGCAAATGTTACTTACGGCTCTGGCTGGAAGGGGTGTTTTCCGCGGTTTTTGGGGTATGGCGGGATAAGAGCGATGTCTTGCAATGTACAGGAGCTTAGGGATGGTTGGGAAGGCGGTCGAAAGCCGCCTTCGGCTAGCTGACGCGGCGAGCGCGACCGGCCTGCGTGTCCTTGGACGCGGTGGCCGCCTTGACGGGTGTATTGCGGGTTTCGAGCTTGCGCTTGTGATCTTCGTGGGTGATGAGCAGAGCTTCGATCTGCCGGAGCAGGTCGTTGGCATTCATCGGTTTCACCAGCATGGACTCCGCGCCGCGGCTCTTCCAATCGCTGCCCAGCGACGGGTATGCCGTCAGAATCGCGACCGCCGGATTGTATTCCTGCTGCTTGGCGGCCCGGATCACATCGTAGCCGGCTGTTTCGGTTTCCATTCGCATGTCGGTGATGACCATGTGGTAACTGCCTTCGCCTAACTTGCCCTCGGCCTCGCGAGCGGACGCGGCCGTCTCGACTTCGAATCCGTTCATTTCGAGAATGGCTCTAAGAGTTAGCAGTATCGCAAGCTCGTCATCAACCAACAGAATGCGACGTTTCATAAGTGACCTCCAGGGGATCGGGTCGAGCAATGAATCGTTTCCAAACGTGAACCGTTGGATGCACCAACGGGCTGAGTAGTTGGTTTCGGACTTAGTACCGCAACGATCTCGAAGTGACGAAGAGAATCCTCACCGCTGACGGCTATAATAACCGAAGTCATGTCGCGGTTCTACGTTGAAAATTTTGGGTGTCGTGCTACGCAGGCGGACGGCGCGGCTATTGAACACCAGTTTATCGAAAAAGGCCTCCAACGCGCCGAAAACGCGCAGGAGGCGCAATTTGTCGTACTGAATACATGCACCGTGACCGCCTCGGCGGACCAGGATGTTCGCAATTCCATACGCCGAATTCACCGCCAGAATCCCGATTGTAAAATTTTGGTTACAGGCTGTTATGCCCAGCGCGCCCCCGAAGAATTGGCGAATATCACCGGCGTTAGCTGGGTCGTGGGAAACTCGCACAAGCACCAGATCGGCGAGGTAGCCTGCGGCGTTAGCACGCAGCAGTTTGTGCCGGTAACCTCGCTGGGTCAGGCAGAAGTGCTGGTGGGCGACATCTTTGCCCATACCGAACTGATGGCCGCACCGGTCTTCGAGGCCGACACCGCCTCCGAGAAAACCCGGCCTAACCTCAAAGTTCAGGACGGATGTAACAATCGCTGTTCCTTCTGCATTATTCCGAGTGTCCGGGGACGCAACCGTTCGCTGCCCGAGTCTGTCGTTATCGGCGAAGTTAACACGCTGGTTTCGCGCGGCTACCGTGAGATCGTCATTTCCGGTATCAACTTGGGACGCTGGGGGAGAGATCTTCTCAAGCCCGCGAAGTTCGCGTCCTTGGTGAGACGGATCCTGGACGAAACCCCGCTGGAGAAGCTCCGGATCAGTTCCGTTGAGCCGATGGACTGGACCGATGAGCTGATCGAACTGTGCGCCACGAGCCCCAGGATCGCGAAGCATGCTCATGTGCCGATGCAGAGCGGCAGTGACCGTATCCTGCGCCTGATGCACCGCAAGTATCGGCCGTGGCATTACGAGGAAAAGATTCGCAAAATCCGTGCCGCCATGCCGACAGCCGCCATCGGAGCCGACGTGATGGTCGGGTTCCCCGGCGAGTCCGACGCGGACTTCGAGGAAACACGCCAATTCATTGCCTCGTTGCCGATGACGTATCTGCATGTGTTTACGTTCTCGGCGCGTCCGGGGACGCCGGCGGCAGCCATGCCAAACCAGGTGCATCCGCAGGTGATGAAAGAGCGGAACCGCCTGTTGCGGGAATTGGCGGCCGAGAAGAAAAGGCAATTCCAGGAACAGTTCATTGGGCACACGCTGGAAGCCATTACGCTGACAAATTTCGACGGAACGCGGACTGAATGCCTGACCGATAACTACCAAAAGCTGTGGCTGGAAGGGCGTCATGGGGCGAATCAGTGGGTTTCTGCGCGCATCGGCGGCATCAGTGGTGAAGCGGTTTTTGGTTCAGCGGATGTGCCTGCATTCGCCGTTGCCGATTGATACCAGCAAGTTCCCGTCCTACTCTGCCTAATGCTATAATTCTTAAGCTCTTGTGAGTTTTGGAGGCTCTGTATCGACAAAAGGTTCATTCGCACCAATGAGCGCATTCGGGTCCGCGAAATTCGCGTAATCGACGACGAGGGAAATCAGCTCGGCGTCATGGCACCGCAGGACGCGCTCAGGATCGCCAAATCAAAGAACATGGATCTGGTGGAAGTTTCACCAACCGCCCAGCCGCCGGTTTGCCGCATTCTTGACTTCGGCAAGTACCTCTACCAGCAGGAAAAGAGGGAACGCGAGGCCAAGAAGAACCAGAAGGTGATCACGGTCAAGGAAGTGAAGTTCCGCATCAATGTGGACGATCACGACTACGAGACCAAGAAGAATCACGTGCTGCGATTCCTGGGCGAAGGCGACAAAGTTAAGGCGACCATCTTTTTCCGCGGACGCGAAATGACCCGCCAAGGCCTTGGAAGACAATTACTGTCGAAGTTGATCCAGGAACTGGGCGACAAAGTCATTGTCGAGCACATGCCACGGCAGGAAGGCAACACGCTTCACGCTATCCTGGCGCCGCCGAAAGCGGCCCCGGCACCGAAGCCGCCGAAGCCGCAACAGCAGGCCAGTGGTGGCGGATCGCAAGGTCCGGCCGCTCCGAGCCAGTAGAGTTATCCCCGCACTGCGCCCGCGCACTGCGGGTGCAAGTAAACCTCGCCACAATGCGAGATGAAGGGACCCGATCGGGGGAAGTTCTGTCCCCGGTCCTAAAAGGAATTATGCCGAAGCTAAAGACGCACTCCGGCGCTGCCAAGCGCTTCAAGAAGACGGGTACTGGCAAAGTGAAACGCGGTCACGCGTTCGCGCGCCATATCTTAACGTCCAAGAACAGCAAGCGGAAACGCCAGCTCGACAAGGACACCATGATGGATAAAGCCGACACCGCAAAGGTGAAGCGGATGATCCCCTACTAGACGTGGTAGTTCCGGAATTGACTTCCGGGAAGGTCGAACGTGCTAAATCAGGTTGGTTTGCTAACGGCCAACGACTTAGGACCAACGACCAAACGCGAGTGAAGAGGTAATCGATCTCACGATCTCCTGCCTCCAGCCGCAGAAATGAATTGAAAAAGGAGAATTGAAATGCCCCGCGTAAAACGTGGAACCAAACGGCGCGCCAAGCGCAAAAAGATATTAGACCGCGCAAGCGGTTATTTCCTGACAAAGTCAAAACTGTATCGCTCAGCAAAAGAGTCGGTTGAGCGTGCGTTGAAATTCGCTTATGCCGGCCGTCGGCAGAAGAAGCGCCAGTACCGGTCCTTGTGGATCGTGCGCATTGGCGCCGCCGCCAACGAGAACGGTTTGAGCTACAGCCAGTTCGTCAACGGATTGAAGAAGGCTGGTGTGGAACTTGACCGCAAGATCCTCGCCGACCTCGCCGTGAACGATGCCGCGGGCTTTACAGCCCTCGCCAAACAGGCCAAGGCCGCGCTGGCGTAAGGCAACTTTAGTCCCGGGATTCACTCCCGGGGTGCAATTCATTCATAGTCAGCGAAGGCCGGAGGCAGAACCCTCCGGCCTTGTTGTTTAGAAAAACAGTTCGTTAGCTGTTAGTCCTTAGTCGTTCGCTCATTTACCCTTAAGTTGCGACGCTTGGCTAACAACCAACGACTAACGACCAACGACATGCCTTATACAGTCCCCAAACTCGAAACGTACTCATCCGACGAACTCGATCGCGCTGTAGCCGATATGCTTGCGGCGCTCGAGCAGGAATCCAAATCCGTCGCCGACGACGCCCAGTGGCAGGAGTTCCGCAACCGCTGGATGGCGCGCAAGAACGGCGTGCTTACGCAGATCAACGACGGCTGGCTTAAGGCCGCACCCGGTCCGCAGAAGCGCGACGTGGGTCAGCGCGTGAACCAGGTCAAGCAGAAGGTGGAAGCCGTCGTCGAGGAGACGAAGGAATCGCTCTCTGGCGCCACCAGCGAAAAACGATTGCTCGCGGAGAAGGTCGACGTCACGCTTCCCGGCACGCGCCGTCAGATCGGTGCAACGCACCCCATCACCCTCGTCATGGACGAGATCGTCGGCGTCTTTAAGGCGATGGGCTACTCGGTCGCCGAAGGACCGGAGATCGAAAGCGACTACTACAACTTCGAGTCGTTGAACTTCCCGCTGAACCATCCGGCGCGCGACATGCAGGATACGATCTTCATCGCCGGGCAGGAGCGGAAGCAGCAGCGCGACCGCCTGTTATTGCGCACGCACACGTCGCCGGTGCAGATCCGCTACATGGAAAAGCATAAGCCGCCGATCCGGGTTGTGATCCCCGGCCGCGTGTACCGCAACGACGCGCCCGACGCGACTCATTCGCCGATGTTCCACCAGATCGAAGGCCTCGCCGTGGACACGAACATCACCTTCAGCGACCTGAAGGGCACGCTTGATCACGCGATGAAGATGCTGTTCGGCTCGAGGGTGAAGACGAAGCTGCGCCCGTCGTTCTTCCCGTTCACGGAACCCAGCGCCGAGGTGCTGGTGACATGCCCGTTCTGCACCAAGGGATGCCGCGTCTGCAAGATGAGCGGATGGATCGAACTGCTCGGCGCAGGCATGGTCGACCCGGCGCTTTACGGCTACGTCGGATACGATGCCGACAAGGTCAGCGGCTTCGCCTTCGGCATGGGTGCCGACCGGCTGGCGGCGATGAAATATGGCGTGGATGACATTCAACTGTTCTTCCACGGAGACGTACGGTTCCTGCGGCAGTTCGCCTGAGGTTTTGAAAGGGCACGGCTTAACCGTGCCGCACATCTGTTTTTAGCCGCGGAGCGGCGTGACGCGTTTTCAGCCCAGGGCGGAAGCCCTGGGTCGCAGAGCAGGACAAAGGAAGAGCCCCGGAGGGGCGGCACGATGACTCGGGCGGTGCAATTTCGCGTGGTGCTGTACTCAGTGGCACTGCTGCTGTGCCTGTTCCTGAGCTACATGGCCTGGCACTGGCTCGCGTATCACATGGATGCGTTGCAGGCTCTGCGGTGGCTAAAGCCGCTGGCACGTTTTCACTTCGGCATGCCGAAAACCGATCCACACACGCAGTTGCTGATGGGAACACTGGGCAGCGTGTATTTTGCCGTTCGTTTATGGCTTACGTTGCGCGGGATCAAGCGCAACAAGATTAAGAACTAAAGACTGGACTCATGCTCTTATTACCTTCATGGCTTCGTGAATTCGTAAATATCCCGGTGGACGACACCAAACTCGCCGATGACCTGACCATGGCCGGCATCTCCATCGAGGGAGTCACCTCGGAGAACGGACAGACCGTCTACGACATCGACATCACGCCGAACCGCGTGGACGCGATGAACCACTACGGCGTGGCGCGTGATTGCGCGGCGGTCTATAACGCCGACCTGATATCAGCAACGGCGCAGTTGCCGGACGGCAAGGGCAAGGCGAACTTTACGATCGAAATCGCCGATGCCGACCTGTGCGCGCGGTACACGTCGCGCATCGTTCGTGGCGTGACGATCAAACCGTCGCCGCAGAAGGTGGCGGACCGTTTGACGCTGCTTGGCTCGCGTCCGATCAACAACGTGGCCGATGCGACGAACTATGCCTTGCAGGAGTTTGGGCATCCGACTCACGCGTTTGATCTCGACAAACTGGAAGGGAAGATCATCGTCCGCCGCGCGCACGACGGCGAAGTGGTAAAGACCCTCGACGGCGTGGAACGCAAACTCACGAAGGACGATCTTGTCATCGCTGATGCCAAAAAGGCCGTTGCCATTGCCGGCGTCATGGGCGGCTTCGACACGATGATTACCGAAGAGACAAAGAACGTCCTGATCGAAGCAGCGTGGTTCGATCCGGCAGCGATTCGCCGAACATCGCGCCGCCTCGGCATGCACACCGACGCGTCGCATCGCTTCGAGCGCGGCGCCGACTGGGGATGCACTCCGCTGGCCTGCGACCGTGTGGCGCAACTGATTCTCGAAAGCGCAGGCGGAACGCTCGAAGGCGGACAGATCGACGTAGTTGCCCGGAAGGTCGAGCGCCCAACGCTTTCGCTCCGCCGTTCCGAAGTCACACGCATTCTCGGCCGCAACAGCGATGGTCAGGAAATCGATGCCACCGAGATTGAGCGCATCTTGCGCCACCTCGGCTTCGGCGTGACAGCAGGCCGCTCAACAGTGGTAAGCAAAACGAGCGGCGCAACCGCAGGCAGTGGCGGCACCCACGCTGCCGTTGCCGAAGCGCCCGCCGACTTCACCGTCCAGGTCCCAACCTGGCGTCTCGACGTAGAGCGTGAAATCGATCTGATTGAAGAAGTCGCGCGCATCTACGGCTTCGAGCGCTTCCCGAACACGCTGCCTACGTTCTCTGGCGCCGTTCAGGAACTTCCGGATGAGCGCAAGGAGACGCGTATGCGTCGTGATCTGCTGGCGATGGGGTACGACCAGGCGATCTCGCTAAGCTTCATCTCGCACGAAGAGGCCAAGGCGTTTGCTTCGATGGACATCGTCGAAGTAGCAAACCCACTCAGCGAAGAAGCCAGCGTAATGCGAACCTCGCTCGTGCCCAGCATGCTCGACATGCTCGCTCGCAACCTGAATTACGGCACCACCGACGTCCGAGTCTTCGAGTTCGGCAACGCCTACGAAAAGCTTGGCGAGAAGGCTGAGCAGTACCGTCGCCTTGCGATGGGCGCTACCGGCAATGCCGTCCCGGGCGACGTGCACGAAAAGTCTCGCCCCTACACGTTCTTCGACATGAAGGGCGACATCGAAACGATGCTGTCGGCCTTCCAGTACAGCAATATCTACTTTGACGCGACCGCCGCCGAGTACTTTCACCCAGGCCGATCGGCGCGCGTCGTGATCGACGGTCGCCGCATCGGCCAATTCGGGCAGATTCATCCGAAGGTCGCGGCCGAGCGCAAGCTGAAGCAGGACATCTTCGTGGCGGAGTTCGACCTGGAGCGTTTGTATCAGCAGTCATTGCGAGATATCTCATACCGCAAGCTGTCGAACTTCCCGGCCGTGGATCGTGATTTCTCGTTCATCTTCGACGATGCGGTCACGTTCGAGAAGATCAGCAACGCCGTTGATGCGCTGCGCCTGTCGGATCTCACAAGGTTCTGGCCGGTGGAGGTCTTCCGTGGCGGCTCGGTGCCGGCAGGGAAGTACTCTGTGCTGTTGCGGGCGGAGTTCCAGTCCAACGATCGCACCCTTCGCGACGAGGAAGTCGCGTTGTGGGCGGCTCAGATCGTGACGGCCCTGAATGCCCTTGGGGGAGCCCAGCGAGCCTAAGATGGCGGCCATGCGACGCAACATGCTGGTGGGAGTGCTGGCAATCGTAGCCGCGGCGGCCGCGATTGCCATTGCCATGCTGCTCGTTGACATCAACAACGACCGCCAGTATCGCGTCCGGATCACCGGCCCCGTCCGGCTTTACGATCCCAATATCTCCCTGAGCCGCCACTCGCGCGAGGATGGCGTTGTCGACATGCTCACCCCGTCAAACGACGTAAAGGTACTCCGTATCCGCTTCGGCGACGATTACGAAGCTATTCGCGTGCGGCTGGCCGACGGGCGCGAAGGGTACCTCTTCTGCTGCGACAACTTCGAACTAAGTAAGTAATCCCATACTGCTGGCTTTCGCTTTGCGGTGCGAGTAGGATTCCGCCAATCGGAGGTGGGGAGATGGGGTTCACTCGACGCAATTTCCTTTCGCGGCTCGCAATCGGAGCGGGCTCGGCCGCAGTTTTGCAGGTGCCGCTGGCGCAGCGCATCTTCGCTTCGCCCGAGCCACAGCGCACGCTTCCTCTCGCCGGAGCCATCCAGCTCGGCAGCAATGAGAACGCATACGGGCCGTTACCATCGGCCGTCAGCGCCATGCAGGATGCGCTCAGTCGCGCGAACCGGTACCCCTTTGTGCTGTACGGTCCGTTGGTGGAGCGGATCGCTGCCTATCATCGCATCTCGCCGGAGCAAGTGGTCATCGGCAGCGGTTCCACCGAACCAATGCGGCTTTCGGCACAGGCTCTAGTTGGGACGGGAAAGAATGTCGTAGTCGCCGACCCGACCTTTGAGGCCATGGGCGAGTTTGCTTCAGAGCTGCGGGCGGAAATCCGAAAAGTACCTCTATCGTCCAGTTTTGCTCACGATCTGGATGCCATGCTGAAGCGCGTGGACGCCAACACCGCGGTCGTCTACATCTGCAATCCCAACAATCCCACGGCGAGTGTTACCCCTGCGGGCGATCTGGAGACGTTCTTCGGAAAGCTGCCGGCCCATGTAACCGTGGTGATGGACGAGGCGTACCATCACTTCGCCGACGGTATGCCAGGGTACCGCTCCTTCATCGATCGCGCCGGCGACCGCTTCATCGTGCTTCGGACATTCTCGAAGATCTACGGCATGGCGGGCATGCGGCTTGGCTATTCGGTTTCGTCCGCGGCCACGGCAAAGAAGCTCTCGGAGTATAGCCTGCCGATCAGTATCAACATTGTCGCCGCTGCGGCTGGAATGGCTTCGTTAGATGACGATGTAGCCATGAAGTTTGCGGCCGAGCGGAACGCCGCGGATCGAGCGGAGTTCATGGCACAGGCCGCGGCAAGGAAACTGGCGGTGATCCCGTCGAGCTGCAACTTTGCTATGGTTAAGACCGGGCGCCCTGCAAAGGACTTGAATGCTGCCTTTCGCGCCAGAAACATTATTGTCGGACGGCCGTTCCCGCCGATGCTGGATTATCTGCGTGTTTCGTTTGGTCAACCAGCAGAGATGAAGACGTTTTGGCAAGCGTGGGACCAGATCAATTCGTAGCGGCTTAAGTTGTTTTTGTGGAAAACCGTTGCGCATCGGTGCGCTATACTGCGCTTCAAGACTGAAACAGGATAATTTCAATAATGCCTTCAAACGCCGTGATTGCCCCCGAAATCTCTGCTGACGAATTCCACTCATTAGAAGAAAAGGTCTATAAGACCATCGAATTGCTCAAGTCCGCGCGCGACGCCAAGGCGGCCGCGGAACGCGATGCCTCCCGTGTCCGCGAACAGCTTGAGATGCGCGAGGAAGAGATCGAATCTTTGAAGGGCGAAGTCGTCGCCCTGCGCAAGGAACGGGAAGAGGTACGTACCAGAGTAGAAAAGATGCTGAAGCAAATTGATGAGTTGACGGCGGAGGAATCGGCGGGATAATCAAATCAGCCACTTCGCCAATAGAGAAAGGCGCAACGGAGGAGCTTTGAGTCAGACAAACGGCAACGGCAGCGTGAGGGTCGAAATCTACGACCAGGCATATAACCTGCGTGGAACCGATCCGGAATACATTTTCAAGCTGGCGGAATTCGTGGACTCGAGAATACGTGCCGTCGCTTCGCAAACCTCCACGGTCGAAGCATTGCGTCTCGCCGTGCTTGCCGCACTGAACATCGCGGACGAGTACCACATCCTGAAGCGCAAATATGACGCTATCGCCGGCGACCTGACCAAGCGCACCAACAATCTTTCCGACGCGCTGGACGAAGTACTAAGTGATAATCGCAAGGTCGGATAAGCTCGCATTTTTCTGGAGCCCCTTGCCGAAGCGCAAGGGGTTTTCTGTTGCGACTTCCACCCGATTGCCTCATCTAACACAAAAGAACCGCTCTTGAAAAGGAACGCCAGAGCACGTCAGTTTCCAAGAAAATCGCGGCTTCCACTTGCGTGGGCAGCAGCTTTCTGAGAGCATCGAACCACAAAGCCGACCTGCAACGTTGGTGCTGATGGCAACCGTTTTTTTGAACCATTAGTCAATGATTCGGGGAGCTGACTCGAAATTGGTCCGGTGAGCAAGGTTCCGCCAGTACGGAAATGCCTAATGGATCACGGAGGCTCCCCACCTAGCTGGGCTAGGTTCATTGACGGCCCATCTCACGGCGACGCGGGTTGGCTTTTTCTTTTCCTGCTACACTAAATGCAGGCCAACCGGCGGTTCTAGAACCGAAACGTAACGTGCACCCAACCCTCTTTCATATCGGACATTTCGCTCCTCCAACCTACGGACTTCTTGTCGCACTCGGTGTACTTACCGGGCTGATCGTCACGGTCAAGCTCGCAAGGTCGCAGAACCTCAATCCCGACTACGCCTGGAACCTCGGCGTGCTGGTGGTGCTGGCTGCCATCGTTGGTGCCAAGGTGTTGCTGATCATCAACGATTTCAACTGGTACATGAAGCACCCGGCAGACATCTTCAGCCTCTCGATGCTGCAGGCGGGCGGAGTGTTCTACGGTGGCGTGCTGGCCGCGATCGCAACCGCCATCTACTACATCCGCAAGCACAACATGCCCGTGCTTCGCACATGCGATACCTTCGCGCCCGGACTGGCGCTCGGCCACGCCATTGGCCGCATCGGTTGCTTTTCCGCGGGGTGCTGCTACGGCAAGCACACGGATGCATGGTGGGGGGTGACGTTCACGAACGCACTGGCGAACCAGATCAGCGGAACTCCACTGAACGTCCCGCTGGTGCCCACGCAGTTGATCGAGTCCGTGGTTGAACTCCTGAACTTCTTCATCCTCCTGCTGCTGATCCGCAACAAGAAGTTCGAAGGCCAGGTGATCGGCTCGTACCTGTTTCTCTACGGAGTAGCGCGGTACTTCATCGAATTCGTCCGCGATGATCCCGAGCGCGGATCGATGTTCGGCGGCGCTATGACCGGCACGCAGTTCATCTCCATCTGCCTGGTGATTGCCGGCGGCATTCTCTGGATGAAGCGGACGAAAGCTCCGGCATCCAATCTCTCCGCGGTCGCACAGCGCTAGTTAATGTTTGGGATATCTCGGTTGTAGCCGAAGCGGCAGGATTGTGTTCGCCGACAAATCGAGCAATTCCGCTCCTAACTGCTGGATCGTGAACAAGCAGGATTCCGCATGCGCTTGCAGGTGATTCCGCATCGTTTCAGAATCGACCAGCAGGATTCGGCAGTCGCTGATCGCCGTCGCCGTGTGCTGGTGCGGACTGTTTGCAAGGACAGAAGGCAGGCCCATCAACTGTCCGGCGTGGGCTACTCCCAGCAGCAGCTTTCGGTCGCCTGAGAAGATCGCCAGTTCCAGTTCACCCGAATCGACGTAATAGGCTCCACGGCAAGGCTCATTTTCCTGGAAGAGGACCGCACCCGCAGGCACCGAAAGTGACACGCCCGCCTGGCGGATAAACTCCAGCAGCGAAGCGGCGCTGGAGCCACCATCGCCTCCGAAAACCGAAGCTGAGCCGGAACTTGGCACTAAGCCATCGTGGCTGGCGGATGCGAACAGTGGCAGTGATAACAGTCACACGATTTCGTGTACAGGTCACGAAAAACCCAGAAAATCCGCCGATTCGGCCTCTCATGGCTAACTTCGGTGGACTACTCGAAATCATCCTCAAGGCTTTTTGAATACCTGTCCACCCTTCATGACGAAGCTCACCTTCTGCAGTGCGGCGATGTCGTTCAGGGGATCACCTGGGACCGCAACAATGTCAGCCAACTTTCCGGCTTCAATCGTCCCTACTTGATCCTGCATGCCCATCAATTCCGAAGCGACCGTCGTTGCCGAGCGGATTGCCTGTAGCGGCGTCATGCCATACTTCACCATCAGCGGGAACTCGATCGCCGGATTGATCTTCCAATCGAAGCCGCCGGCATCGGTACCGAAGGCGATCTTCACACCTGAATCGAGGGCTCGCTTGAACGTATCGGCATGGATCTTCACCATGTCGAGCCACACCTTCGCTCCTGCCTTCGCTCGGCCCTCCGCCACATATTCTCCGACGTACAGCGTCGGCACGTAGTAGATCCCCTTCGCCACCATCGCCTTCAAGTCCTCCGGCGCGATGTACTGCCCGTGCTCAATGGTGTCCACGCCCGCCTCAACTGAGTTATGAACGCCTCGAAGTGCCGATGCATGCGAAGACACCTTCCGGCGTTGCCGATGGGTTTCGTCCACGATGGCCCGGAGTTCCTCCATAGTGAAGGTAGGAACGTCGTCCAGCACTCCATCCGGCCGCAGGAAGTAGCTGCGGTCGGAGTAGACCTTGATCCAGTCAGCGCCGTAGCTGATCTGCTCGCGAACCGCCTTGCGGGCTTCATCCGGCCCATCCACCACCTGCACTCCATGCGGAACCTGGATATCGGGCGAGTAGCCCAGGAGCGGATACGCTCCGGTTACGTTCAGCGAACGCGTCGCTACCTGCATCCGTGGGCCGGGTATGAAACCCTGATTGATGGCCTTTTTGATGTCCACGTCCGCGTACATCGCACCTTCGGTTTCCAGGTCCCGGATGGTGGTAAATCCGTACTCGAGCGCTCGCCGTGCTGCCACGGTGCCCAGAATCGTTCGATACGCCTGCGACCACTTCAGGAGTTGGACGTCATAATCTTCGGCCGTGATGTCGCCCTGAAGTAGAACGTGGGTGTGCGCATCGATCAACCCGGGAAGGCAGGTGAGATTGCCAAGTTCGACGACGCTGGCTCCCTTTGGGGCAGAGGCGCCGACCGAGGCGATCTTCTCCCCGTCCACGGCGATGTAGGCATTTCGCTGATACTGCCCCGATTTGACGTCGAGAACCGAGCCACAGTGCAGGACGGTTTGGGCCGCGGCAGATGCCAGGAGTGTCAGAAGGACTGAGGCAACGCGGATGAACATGATCTGCTCCGGTGAAGATTTTGCAAGCGGAGCAGTTTAACGCAAAGCACGGTCGCGGTGCAGGCGCACACCGGCGCCATTCGGATGTTCCAGGTAGAAAAAAGGATTAGCGGTGTTTGAACTCGCTGGTGATGTGCGTGGCGCGCTTGGTCAGGACTTTCTCAACCGTATCGACCACGTTTGGCAGGAACGCTGCGCCACCATTGCCGTTCGCTGCGGCAGTGAGGGCATAGTTCCAGGACTCCGGCTGTTCCAACACCGAGGCGCTGCGGCGTTCCGGTTCCGGCCGGTACATGTAAACCAGCCAGAGACTGACAGCCGCCAGGTACGCAAACTGGTTCAAGGTGTTGAGCACGTTGCCACTAGTAACGCCGGTAAAGAGCGAACGCAATGTGACCACTGAAAGGTGGCTTCCGGCTGTAAGGCCGAAGCCGATGGCAATTCCAAACACCCGATGGGCATCCGTCAGGCCAAGCTGGCGGGAGAACATGTACAGGAACACCACCAGTCCGCATTGCATCAAGCTGACGCTGCGATCAATGGTAAGGATAAAGCTGGTTATCGGGTTGTTCGTACCAGGCGATGAACTCAGCGCCATCACCGAGCCGATCATCAGCAGTACCAGCGAAGACCACCGGAAAAGGGTGCTGCCGAAGGTCCGAAGCTGCTCGTAGGGCCGGAAAACGTGCCGGAAGACCTCGTGCAGGACCGAGAAGCCCAGCGCTGTAATGATGGCCGCACTGGTCCAATAACAATAGTAATAGGCCTTATAGGAGATGAAGTTCAGAACGAAATTCAGAATATCGGCAGCCGTAAGGGCCACCAGATAAGCAGTAAAAATAGGGTAGTCGCGGTTCAGCTTCTTCTTGAAAACAAAGGCCACTAGGACCAGTGACACGATCCAGGAGGCCGTCCAGAAGCTAAGCATTAAGGCACGTATCATAGGCTGGTCCGCGACGACGCTATTTTAGGGTGCAAGAATGCGCCGACTTGCGGAGAATACCTACTTACGTGCCCTATCGCAAGACAAATTTCATCCCAGTACTAGTACCAGGGTAATGTTCTATATCCGGTTCATAACCGGCCCCCCCCGATAACTAGGGGATCAATTGGCAGTGCGGCGTGCCAGGATCGCACCACGGAATCGGCGAGGCATTCGGTGATACCGGTTGTACGTTCTTGGGGGCGACTGCTGCTGACAGGATGCCTGCGGTGACGAGGGTTAATACCGTAGCGCGCAATAGATTCTTCACGATTCTCTCTCCTGAGTTCGGTACTTTTTCTGTACTTTTCGGGCCTTTTTGGCCGTTTTTGTTGTTTTAAATTGGGTAGTCTACAGGTATGAACCGAGTTCCAAATCGGAACGCGGAGCAAATGCCACAGAACCTGTCAAACTACTTTGGCCGGAAGTCTAAACCAAAGTAATGTGAACGTGAAGTATCAGGAAAAAATTTTTCCAAACTTCGAAATTCACCAGACTTCCATGTCCAGGTTCATTACAGGCTATTTCGGCTAAAAACACGAAGAAAAACGAAGTTAAAGGGAATAAAACCGTAGGAAAAATTTCCCGTTTTGGAATCGGGAATAACCGGGAATAGAGGACTACTCGTCCTGAGAAAGTAGGCTTCCGAGGGTAGGTTTGTGTTTTTCCGTAGCGCGCTTCGTGCGGGGAACCTCTCGTTTCGTCGGAGGCGGGGATCCGATAACGTTCCGGGCCGCTGATTTCACCGCTTTTTCCGCCGTGAATACCTTTTTTCTACCCTTCTTTTTCGCCATCGGGCTATGCTCCTAACTTGGCTAGATTAAAATCGAACTGGAGCGAATCGGCAATGGAAGAGCGCGATTTCTACGACGAGAAGCCGGAAACACGGAAAACCAATCTCATCTGTCCCCACTGCCGGCAGGAAGCCGAGTACGAGCTGGGATGGATGGTTCGTCGCAAAAAGAAGCAGCTTCCCGGGCGTGCCGATGAGCGCGATCGCGCCAAGTTCGCAAAAGCGCGTTCCTACATGGTGCGGAAAGACGACCTGGTTGCCTGTAAGAATGTTCGCTGCCGCAAGCGTTTTGAAGTCAGCGGAGTGCAGTCCGTCGCTTTTCTGGAGTAGTTCTCGAAAGCCGCAGGTTTTTAACTACATAGAACGGCGTTCATAAACTGGCCGAGTTTCGCTTCATCGAGCTTACTGTTCATCCTTACTCCGCTACAGATGTCCAGTCCGAAAGGTGCCACGTCGCGTACCGCTTGCGCGACGTTTTGTGCATTCAGTCCACCTGCCAGAAACATCGGTACGTTGATTGCCTCGCGGATACGCCGGCTTAGCGTCCAGTCGTGAACGCGGCCGGTGCCCCCGAGTTCTTTCACCTTCAGATTAGGATTGCCGGAATCCAGCAGGATCGCATTCACGCTCTCGCTTGCCTCTACGGCTTCCTGAACCGACTCTTCTCCCGTTACATGCACCACTTGCACCAGCGCGATACCGGGCAGTGCACGGCGAAGTTCGCCATGAACCCTGGCCGAGACTCGATCGACAAGCTGAATAGTGTTTACGCCGGTCCGACGCTGCTGCTCGACAATGACGTCAGTCTCTGTTGCACACGTAAGCAGGAACGTAGCGATCCCGGGTGGCACGCGTGCGGCGATGTCGGTGATCAGCTCTTCATCAATAACGCCGGGCCCGCTCGGCATTTTCGAAACCAGCCCGAGTGCGCTCGCCCCATAGCGAATTGCGAGTTCGGCTTCTTCCACGCTGCTGATGCAGCAGATCTTCACGCGTGGTTTATGAGTGCCGTGCATGTTAATCTGCGCTCGCTTCGCAGGCAGGCAGGGTTTCTTCTGCGCGGCCAGCGCGGCGTTTCACTTTAGATTGGGTCACCAGCGCCACGGAGATCACCACGATCGCCGTTCCCGCCAGGATGTATGCGTCCACGCGTTCGTGAAGAACAATCCATCCCAGGAACACCGCCACCACAGGATTCACGTATGCGTACGTTGCCACCTTCGACATCGACACATTCTGCAGCAACCAGATATATGCGCTGAATCCAACCCACGAGCCGAAGACAATCAGGTAGGCCACAGCTCCAATTGCCTGTGGTGTCCAGTGTGCGTCTTTGAACTCTCCGAATGCGGCTCCGATGCCAAGGTTCACCAGTCCCGCGATGGTCATCTGCCATCCGCTCGCGGAGAACGGGTCAATCTCTTTCTGCCACCGCTTCGACAGTGCCGAGCCAATCGACCAGCAAAGCGATCCCAACATCAGGACGCTCGCGGCGTAAAACTGCTTGCGCCCGAGAGTCGTGGTGGACATTAGCTTGGGCCACAGGAGAACGCCGATGCCGACGATCCCAAGCGCCAGACCGATGTAGCCTTTTCCGCCTGGTCGGTCTCCGCGAAACGCGAAGCTGTCCACTACGAGGAACCACAGCGGAGTAATCGCAACGATGAGTGCTGCCAGTCCTGTGGGTACGACGACCTCCGCCCATGCCAGCAGGGAATTCGCCAGGCTCAGCAGCAGTACGCCAATCAAACTAAGCTTTGCAAGTTGCGGAAGAGTGACGCGAATGCCGCGATTAGTCCGCCAGCAGTAAAGCAGCATGACTGCGCCGGCAATCACGAAGCGAACGCCGGTCATCACGTATGGCGGCACGTACTTCACCGCGATCCCGATGCCGAGATACGTGGAGCCCCAGAACACATAAACCAGGGCGAACGCGAGCAGTACTCGCCAACGATGCTGTTCGGACTGCGTCATGAAATCGAAGTTGGAACAATAGCAGAATAGATGGGCCAGAATCGGTGACGGATGCAGAGAAGTTAATGCGAGCGGGCGAATTCGCCCGCTCATGTGTGTTTATGCGGCTTCCGAGTATTCCTGCGCGCGTGCTTGTTCGCTGTCGAAATCGGTAATTCCAATCACCAATGCTTCATTCAACGCTTGAAGCCGGAAGGGAAGTGCAGCGGATTCGTTGCTGAAGCCGAGCAGGTTCGGTAATCCGGCGGCAGCCAGCGCTTGCAGCACATCGCCTTTACCGTGCGTGCGGAAACTCAGCTTTTTCAGTCCACCGGGATAATCCGTCAGTATCGACATGCCCATCACCATCAATCCGTTAATCAACGCCGTTGCAGCCGCGCGACGATGTCGTCCCCAGAAGAAGCTGGCCATGATCATGAAAGCGGCAGTCGTCAGATGGTCAAGAACGGCATGCGTTGCCGGATCAACGAACTTCGGCATACGTTGTGTCTGGTCGAGTACTCGGTCGAGTGGGTCCATTGGAAATCTCTCCTGTTTGAAGTCCTGATAACAAGATGCCGCCGCTAATCATTGGTCTGCCTGCGAAGCGGCTACACGGAACTCGACTCAGGGGGTTACGGCATCTCAGGAGTCGGGCTATAATCAATAGTGATGAAGCTGATGGCCACATTCCGCACTGGTTTACAGGCGGCGCCGCCTTGCAGGCTGCGGTTGATCGTGAGCTATCCTCGCGTGGGCCTGAAGTTTATCCCCTCCAAGCAGCGCCCCAATCTGTTCGGCTGCGACTAAGTCCCCCTCCTGATTTGCGCGTTGTTCCTGCTCATTGAGCACCGATTCTCGCGCGTATGCGCCCCAGCAGAAGAACAGGAGAAAGTCCATGCCGACCACCATCACTCAAGCCGGTCCCAACATTCGCACCGCACTCCCCGGACCGAACGCCAAGCGCGTGCTCGCGGGAGACGAGAAGTACATTTCGCCGTCATACACCCGTTCCTATCCGCTCGTTGCCAAGCGTGGCCGCGGCGTAATGATTGAAGACGTTGACGGAAACGAGTTCCTCGATTTCGCCGCTGGCATCGCCGTGTGTTCCACCGGGCATTGCCATCCGGAAGTCGTTGCCGCCATCCAGAAGCAGTCGGCGGAACTCATCCACATGTCCGGCACCGACTTCTATTACGAGAACATGGTCACCCTCGCCGAGCGCCTGTCGAAGCTGGCGCCGATGAAGGGACCTCACCGCTTCTACTACGGGAACTCCGGTGCCGAAGCCATTGAAGCTGCGATCAAGATGGCGCGTTATCACACCAAGCGGCCGAATATCATCGCCTTTTACGGCGCGTTTCACGGACGCACCATGGGAGCGCTCTCGCTCACCGCTTCCAAGCCGCAGCAGAAGCGCCGGTTTGCTCCGTTCATGCCGGGCGTACACCATGTGCGCTATCCCGATGTCTATCGCGGATGCGTCGGCGGCACGCAGGAAGCGGAGAAGTTCGCTCTCGGCTGTGCGCGCTTCATCGAAGAAAAGGTCTTAACAACCGTGTTGCCGCCGGAAGAAGTCGCTGCGATCTTCGTCGAGCCCATCCAGGGCGAAGGCGGATACGTAGTTGCACCAACCATCTTCATGCAGGAACTGCGGAAAATCTGCGACAAGCACGGCATCCTGCTCGTGTGCGACGAAGTTCAGTCCGGCTGCGGACGCACCGGCAAGATGTGGGCCGTCCAGCACACTGGTGTCGAGCCCGACATGATCACCATCGCGAAGGGCATCGCCTCCGGCATGCCGCTTAGCGTCCTGATGGCGAAAGCCGAGATCATGGACTGGGTGCCCGGATCGCACGCTTCCACATTCGGCGGAAATCCCGTAGCCATCGCTTCCGCACTCGCCACGCTCGACGTTCTTGAGCGCGAAGGTATCCAGAACGCAGCCGAAGTCGGCAGCTACATCATGGCGCGCGTTGCGGAGTGGCCGAAGAAACACGAACTGGTTGGCGACGTCCGCGGCCGCGGCCTCATGATTGGAATCGATCTCGTGAAAGACAAGCAGACGAAAGCGTATGCTGGTCCGGAGCGTGATCGCGTCACCGAATTGGCGTTCGAGCGCGGACTGCTGATCCTGGGCGCAGGCCCCTCGGCTGTCCGTATTTGCCCGCCACTTATCGTCACCAAAGAACAAGCCGACATCGCTCTCGACATCCTCGAAGAGTGCATCGGCATTGTCGAGAAAGAGCACCACGGGACTCGCAGCAAAGCTGGCCAGCCCGTAGGCGCATAGCACTGCCCCTTTTACCCAGCAGTACAGGAGCACGAACCGCCCGGTCACAAGCCGGGCGTTCGTGTCTTTAGGGAGCGCACATTTACCATAGGTTGGGTGGGGCAAGCTTCAATGTCGACGGAACCTCTCTGGAAGCCTGAACAGCAATCGGTGCGGTTGCTGGAACTGATCAGCAACGACCCTGAGCTCAAGCTCGCGCCTTTGCGACGCGATGTGCGCTCGCTTGGCGTGCTGCTCGGCCGCGTGTTAAAGGAGCAGGAGGGAGACGAGCTTTTCACCAAGGTTGAGCGCCTGCGCGAATTGTTCACCCGCCAGCGCGAAGAAGCACAGCCCGGTGCGACCCGAGAGAAACTCACCGGAGAAGCTCGCGAACTCATCGCGCAACTCAATCTCGCCGAAGCTCACAAAATTACCAAAGCATTCGCCATCTACTTCGAACTCACCAACCTCGCGGAAACCAACCACCGCAAGCGCCGCCGTCGGGCCAGCATGCTCGAGACGCAACACTCGCCCATGCCCGGTTCGTTTCGTGGAACCTTGCGGCGCCTGAAAGATGCGGGAGTCTGGTTCGGGCAGGCGATGGAACTTCTCCACCGCGTCCACATCACGCCGGTCTTCACCGCCCACCCAACGGAAGTTGCTAGAAGAACCGTCCTCAAGGCTCGCGGCCGCATCGCGCACGAACTCCAGAAACTCGACTCGCTCCCGCTCACCGAAAGCTACGCCGCCGAACGTGAACTCGCCATCGCTGGCGAAATCACCGCGCTCTGGCAGACCGACGAAGTTCGCCGCAAGCAGCCCTCCGTTGCGGACGAAATTCGCATGGGTCTCGACTACTACCAGATCTCGATCTTGAACACCATTCCGCGTCTCTACCAGGAGATCGCGACCTCGTTCCGAGATGTCTATGGCGTCGACGTTGATCCCGGCGACCTTCCGACCATCTTCACTTTCGGATCCTGGATCGGTGGCGATCGTGATGGCAATCCTCACGTGACCTCAGGCTGCACCGCCGAAGCGCTGTCGATGGCGAGAAATCTCATCCTCGACTTCTATCTCTCGCAACTCGACTCGCTTTATCCGCGGATGAGCATTTCGGTTCTCCAGACTCCGATCTCAACGGCCCTCGCAGATTCTCTACTGCGGTACGAGCAGAACATCACCGCAATTGAGCTCGATCGCTTGCGTTATCCCGAGGCCGAAAAGTACCGCCGTTTTCTGGCATACATCCATTGGCGACTCCATCACAGCCGGTACAATCCAGACCACAACGACGCATACCGCGAGCACCACGAATTTCTTGAAGACCTGCATCTCATCTACGAAAGCCTTGCCGCCAATGGTGCGCAGCGGCTCGCATCACGGGTTCTTGACCCGCTCATGCGCCAGATTGAGACCTTCGGATTTCATCTCCACACGCTCGACATTCGCCAGCACGCGCGCATACACAGACAGGCGATAGAAGAAGTCGGCTCGACGCTGGGCAGCTTCGAGTCCCTTTCCGATACATCGCATGAGGTCCTCGAAACGCTGCGCGTCGTCTCCGAACTGAAGACGAAGTTCCCACCTGAGGCCATACGTCAATACGTCATCAGCGGTGCGCGCTCCGAGCAGGATGTGCTCGATGTCATTCGTCTTGCGCGAATTGCCGGCGCGAAGGCCGAAGGCTCAACCGACACCGATCCCGGCATCATGCCGGTCCCGTTATTCGAATCCATTGAAGACCTGCGCACCTGTCCCGACATCTGCAAACGGCTGTGGACCTCGGCCGAGTATTCCGTCCTGCTCGACTCCTGGGGCCGTCGCCAGGAGATCATGCTCGGCTATTCCGACTCCAATAAAGATGGCGGCATGTTTACCAGTACGTGGGAGATCTACAAGGCCCACCGTGCACTGCATCAGGTGGCGACTGAGTGCCGCGTACGCCTCCGTCTCTTCCACGGGCGTGGCGGTACCGTCGGACGCGGCGGCGGACCTACGCATTCCATGATCATCGCCCAGCCGCCCGGTGCATTCACCGGGGAAATACGCATCACCGAGCAGGGCGAAGTCATGAGTTGGAAGTACTCGGACATGGTTCTCTCCGAGTGGAATCTTGAACTCATGGCAGCGGCGTCGATCGAGGCGCTCTCGCCTCTGCGCAACTCCGAGATGCCTCGCCACGAAGCATGGGACGCCGCGATGGAAGTGATGTCGGAAATCGCGTTTCAGTTCTATCGGGAGAACATCGCTGAAAATCCCGACACCATCCCGTACTTTGAGCAGGCGACGCCCGTGAATGAACTTGAGCACGCGCGGATCGCATCACGGCCCACTCGTCGCAAGACCAGCCACAGCCTCGATGATCTCCGCGCCATTCCTTGGGTCTTCGGATGGATGCAGAGCCGCAATGGACTTCCGGCCTGGTTCGGAGTCGGTTATGCGCTGGAGAAGTTCGCATTGGCCAACGACGCCAATCCGGCCTTGCTGCTCGAGATGATGCAGAAGTTCCCGCTCTTTCACGTCATGATTCGCAACATCGAAATCGGTATGGCAAAGGCCGACTTCAGCATCGCGCGCCTGTACGCCGAGCTTGTCGAAGACCGTGACCTGCGTGATCGCGTCTTCGCCATGCTCACCGAAGAATTCGACCGCACGCTGCGCATGGTGCTGCAAGTGACGGGACAACAGCGCTTGCTGGAAACGAACCCGGTGCTCGAGCGCTCGATTCGCCTCCGTAATCCTTACGTAGATCCCATGAGTCTGGTGCAGGTTGAGTTGTTGCGCCGCAAGCGCGCGGGCGACACCAGCGATGACTTGAACTACGCCTTGGCAGCCACGATCAACGGGATCGCCGCCGGATTGCACAACACCGGTTAATGAAATCGCGGTGTTAGTCTCGGAAATTTGCTAACTATCGTTTTCCCTTCTACACTCGCTCCGCCATCTTTCAACAAATTTTGGAGGAATCGTGCGACGTTTGCTCGCTGTCTTCTTGCTCTTGATATCCAGTTCCGCTGCCTTTGCGCAATTCACTGACTTGCAGGCCATGAACGAACTCGGAGGCCCGCAGGAGTTCGCCCGTCGCCGCGCGGAACTCGGCAAACAGTTGAAGACCGGTTACACGCTGCTCTGGGCGCGCATCAATGAACCGGAACAGTTGACCTACCGCGAAGACAACGACTTCTACTACTTCACGGGTTTGCAGGACCCCGGCGCCATTCTGCTGATGAACAACGAGACTGGCCATAGCATTCTGTTTGAGCCGATCCAGGCCGCTCGGGAAATCAGCCTCAGTGGCCCCAATCTTCTGGGATTACCGGAAGCACAACGTAAGGCGTACGGTTATTCCCAAATATTTCCGCTGCACGATTTCGAAAGCATCATGGGCGGAATGTTCGGCGACCCAGCGGCGCGCGAACTGTGGGTACGTGCAGGCTTCCCTGATGAAGTCGATGGCGCGCGCACAGAAACTGCCGGAGATTATGCGAAACAGTATTCGCATCCGCTTGGCGATCCAACGCCGGGTGATCGTTCCGCACTGAAGAAACTAGCCGAGCGTTTTCCTGGACTTCAACTCAGAGACTTCACTGGCATCGTCGACGAAATGCGGAATATCAAAACGCCGCAGGAGATCGCTATCCTTCGCAAGAATGGAAAAATCAGTGCCGAAGCTCTGCGTCGAGCCATGGCGAAAGCAAAACCGGGCATGTTCGAGTATCAGGTCGAAGCCGAGGCCCGGTACTGGATGACCATGAACGGTGCACAAGGTGTCGCCTATCCTGCGATCGTTGGCTCCGGCGCGAACTCAAATCGTTGGCACTACTTCGAAAACCGTAAGCAGATGCAGCCCAACGAAATCGTCGTCTTCGATTTCGGCGCCGATCTCCATCACCTGGCCATGGACATCACGCGCACTTTCAGCGTGAGCGGAAAGTTCACTCCCGAACAAGCGAAGTGGTACCAGGTTGGACTCGCCGCACAAAAAGCCATCATTGCCATGTTGAAGCCGGGCAACACGTATGAAGATGCGAGTGCTGCCGGTCGGAAAGTATTTGAGCAGGCCGGGCTCGAGAGTGGCTATTTCGGATCCCGTTTTCCCGGACATTTCGTCGGCTTGTCTACCCACGACGTGAAGCGTCCGGTAGGCCCGGTGAAGAAAGGGCAGGTCGTCACCATCGAACCCATCATCGACTTCCCCGACAAGCAACTCCACATCCGCATCGAAGATACGGTGTTGATCACCGACGGCGAGGCGGAAATCTTGAGTGTCGGGATTCCCAAGGAAATGGCCGAAGTGGAGCGCCTCGTGGGAAGCGAGGCCTCGAAGTAAAGGAAGGGAAGAAGGGGTGCTACTGCACCCCGGCCTTGGCGAGCATTCTTTTGAACTGGTCGCGCGTGCGCATATCGATCGCTTGTGCGACCAGTTTTCCTTGCCGGTCATAAACGAACGTCTTCGGAATTCCGTCGATCTGGAATGCGTCGTTTACTTTGCGTCCGTTGTCCAGCAGGATCGGATACGTCAGCTTCCGCTTCTCGACGAACGGAACAATCTTTGCCCTATCTTCATCGGTAATTGCCAGCACAACCAAACCCTTGTCTTTGTGCTGTTCATAAAGTGCCTGCATATCCGGAAGTTCCTTGTTGCACGGCGGACACCAGGTCGCCCAGAAGTTCACCACCACAACTTTCCCCTTCAGCGCCTTCAGACTCCACGTTTTGCCTTCCAGGTCCGTTAGCGTGAAGTCGAGATTCGCGCGAACCTCGTCGGCCTTTTCGAGCCTGGCCATTGCCGCCGCGTACTGCGGAACTTGAAGGTCGGTGTGCACGCCTTCGTACCTCACCAACTGCGCCAGCGCCGTATAGGAATAGGAAGGCTCGCCATCCTTATCGGGCTGCGGTGTTTCACGCAGCGCGCCGGCCAGCGTGTTTGCCACCTCCTGCAGAGTCTCCATCCCGAAATCGCCTTCCGTCGAAAGAGAAGCGAGGTTGGTTGCCAGCATCACCTTGTTTTCCCCGGCAGCAAGTGCGCGCACCTCGCGCGCCAGGGCCCTCGTCACGCCGCCACGAACTTCATCAGACGTCTTCCGCAACGTGCGCATCTTTTCCACGATCGGTCGTTCCTGGTCCGACCAGGAAATCTCTCTTTTCTGCGCCGCCGCGAATGCGGAAAGCACGCAGACAACCAGCAATGAGCGAACCACTATGGCGCGAAGCATGATGGCAGTTTACCTCCGGGACACAACGGCTTCAGGTTTGCACATCACAGCGGTTTGGTCACAACTACGTTAGATTGCACCTCGTGAAGGGCAGATTCACACGCGCTGTTTTGCGGCTCCTGGACGCGTTTTTCCGGCTCGAGAACGGGAAATCGCATCCTGCCGAAAAACCAGCGCATCTGGTTACTGGACAGCTTGGGGAAGAAGCGGCCTACTTCTTTTTACGTGAACAGGGATATGTCGTCGTAGCTCGTAACTTCCGCTCTCCGCGTCATCGGGGTGAGATCGATCTGATCGCGTGGGACGGAAAAGAGCTCTGTTTCGTGGAAGTGAAGACAAGAAGCAGGCACTCGTTCGTCCCGGCCGAAGCTGCGGTAGATGCTCCAAAACAGGCCACGCTGCGAGCCACCGCACGGACCTACCTGCGAAAGTTGAAAGAGGTTCCGCCTGTGCGTTTCGACGTAGTCAGTCTCTACCGCAACACCGAATCCGGGACACCTGAGTTCACCCTATTCAAAGACGCCTTCCCAATGTCGTAATATGCAATAAGGACAGAGCGAGAGGACCCTTCATTGCCAGAATTAAGAAAAGACCCCATCGTCGGACGCTGGGTGATTATTTCCACCGATCGGGCCAAGCGCCCGACGGATTTCGTGCGCGAAGATGTACAGAACAAGGGCGGATTTTGCCCATTTTGCTATGGAAACGAATCGAAGACACCTCCGGAAGTCTTAGCCTACCGGCCTAGTCAGAACGGCGGACCGCCGGCCCAGAAAGATACTCCCGGATGGACCGTCCGCGTGGTTCCCAATAAGTTCCCCGCGCTGGGTATCGAGGGAAACCTCAACCGGCAGGCCGACGGCATGTTCGACAAAATGAATGGCCTCGGCGCGCATGAGGTCATCATCGAGACGCCGGACCATAACGCTACCCTCGAGCAATTACCCGAGAAGCGGATCGAGGACGTGCTCTGGGCGTTTCGCGACCGCATCGTCGACCTGAAGAAGGACCGGCGTTTCAAGTACGTCCTTATTTTCAAGAACCATGGCGAAACCGCCGGTGCATCCCTTGAGCACAGTCACTCACAGCTGATCGCCCTGCCAATTCTCCCCAAGCAGGTCGTCGAGGAACTGGAAGGCGCCAAGCAGTACTACATCTACAAGGAGCGCTGTGTCTTCTGCGACATCATCCGGCAGGAGATTGACAACGGTATTCGTGTCGTCGACGAGAACGCCGACTTCGTCACCATCGCGCCGTTCGCTCCCCGATTCCCGTTTGAGACCTGGATCCTTCCGAAGCAGCACGAATCCGGATTCGAGAATTCATCGTCGGGCGTGTACGAGAATCTCGCTCGTGCCATCAAGACTTTGCTCAACAAGGCCGATCTCGTTCTCGATAATCCTGCGTACAACATGGTGTTTCACACCTCGCCGCTGCAGGACGCTCAGAACGATCACTACCATTGGCACGTCGAGTTCATGCCGAAGTTGACCAAGACCGCGGGCTTCGAGTGGGGAACCGGTTTCTATATCAACCCGACTCCTCCGGAAGAGGCCGCCCGTTTCCTTCGTGAAGCGAACGTTGAAATTCCCATTGGCACTCGGTAATCCGATTTAGTTCGATAAGGTGGGCTAGGGCCCACCTTTTTCGTTTTAGGGACGAAATCCCGGAACAACCTGGGCGTTGGCGGCGTATTTAAGGATGAACTCCGGTATCCTAGAGATACACGTGCGCATACTCTTCGACATTTTCGGACAAACGCTCCGAACCCTTTGGGCGCACAAGCTTCGTTCGTTCCTCACCATGTTCGGAATTGCCTGGGGCGTTTTCTCGCTCCTTCTGCTCGTCGGCCTCGGAGAGGGCTTCCGCAGCGGCAACCGAAAGCAGTTCGAATCGCTGGGCGAAAACGTGCTGTTCCTCTGGGGCGGACGTGCTCCGGCCATGAACGGCAGCTTCACCGCTCTGCGTCAGTACTACCTGACCTGGAAAGACTACGAAGACGTTCTGCACGAAGCCACCGACGTTCGCGACGCAGTCCCCGTCATTCAGCGCGGCGATCTCCGTGCCGTCAGCGACTACGCCAATGGCAGCCCGGGGATCACCGGAACTCTCCCGAAGTTCAACGAGATCCGCTATTTCCCCATCGACCAGGGCCGCTGGATTACCGAAGCCGATAACGCCGAAAAGCGCCTCGTCATTGTCATCGGCGACGAAACCAAACGCGTTCTGTTTCCGGGCCGTCCCGCCATTGGCAACACGCTTCTTCTGAACGGTGCTCGTTTCCTCGTCATTGGTACCGTCCAGCGCATTGGACGCGGCGATAACACGAACCGGAATATGTTCGGTATCGTCCCCTTCAATACGATGAAGATGCTCTTTCCGCCCACGAACGTAGGCGACACCATCGACCCGATCTCGATGATGAATTACCAGCCGCGTCGGCGTGACCTGCACGAGAGCGCGAAAGAGCAGATCCACCGGATTGTCGGCCGCAATCACGGATTCGATTACACCAACAAAGACTCCTTCGACGAATGGGACACCATCAAGACCGTGGACACCGTCGGAAAGATCTTCGACGCCATGAACATGTTCCTCGGCAGCGTCGGATTGGTGACACTGGCTTTGGGCGCCATCGGCATCATCAACATCATGCTTGTCGCCGTTGCCGACCGCACCAAGGAGATCGGTTTGCGGAAGGCAGTCGGCGCTACCAACCGAAGCATCATGTTCCAGTTCTTCGTGGAAGGAGCGTTTCTAACCTTGCTCAGTGGCGGCCTGGGGATCCTCTGCGCCGCCGGTGTGATGGCAGGGCTCACCGGACTCTTCGGCAACAATCCTGCCGCGGGCTTCGATCCACCGAAGCTTGTTCCAATGACCGCTGCATTGGCTGTGTTGTCGCTCGGAGTCGCGGGAACCGTCGCCGGTTTGTATCCCGCGCGTCGTGCCGCCCTTCTGGAACCTGTGGAGGCCTTGCGTAAGGAATAGCCATGCATCGCGACCTTCTACAACAGGCTTACGGCGCTATGCGCCACGATCTTCGCAAGACCCTGCTCACCATGTTCGGCATGGCCTGGGGCATCGCGACCGTGGTGCTGCTGCTTGCCTATGGCAATGGTTTCGGCCGCGCCATCAACACCATCTTCGAAAGCTTCGGCGCTTACTCCGTTGGGATTTTCCCGGGCCGCACCTCGCAGGAAGCGGGTGGAAACAAAGCCGGAGTTCCGATTCGCTTCACCGATGCCGACGTCGAGATGATACGCAACGTCGCACCGCTCGTTCGCCACGTTGCGCGGACCAACGGGATGCAAGCCACGGTGCAGAATGGGAACCGTTCGTTCCCATTTCCGGTGCGCGGTGTCGATCCGTCAGTTATCACCATCTGGAACATGACAGTCGAAGAAGGACGCTGGATCAACGATGAAGATAACGTCCAACGTGCCAAGATCGCGGTCATTAGCGCAGAGGCGAAAACGAAACTCTTCTCGGGCATGAACGCCATTGGCCAGACGATCCGCGCCAACGGTGTCACGTTTGAGGTGGTCGGCGTAATGGCTGCGCGAATGCAGGAGGGCGACGACAACATCAACCGGGTCGTCTACATTCCATACAACTCGATGGGTGCGCTCAAGGACATCTATTACGTCGGTGGCATTTGGCTCGACTTCGAGGGTATGGACCACAACAAGCTCACGCAGTCGATACGCGAAGCACTCGCCGCTGCGCACCAGTTCAAGGTCGACGATCAGCGCGCCATCTTCATCCGCGACGCGCAGAAGCAGCTCGATCAGTTCAACATCATCATCTTTGGCTTGAAGCTACTTCTCACCTTCATCGGCACGCTGACCCTCGCCATCGGCGGCATCGGACTGGCAAACATCATGCTCGTCTCCGTTACGCAGCGGACGCGCGAGATCGGCGTCGAAAAAGCTCTTGGCGCCCGCAAGAAAGACATCCTCTTCCAATTCCTCGCCGAAGCCATGGTCATCACCGCCGTGGGCGGCATCATCGGAGTCCTGCTCTCCTACATCGTCTCCTTCGGCGTCGGCCGACTCACCCTGTACAGCGCGCTGGCCAAGAACGCCGAGGCCGCCGATATCACGCTTGTGGTGGCGCCAAACATCCTGCTGATTGCCACTTCCATTCTGGCGTTCGTCGGCATTCTCAGCGGACTTTTCCCGGCAATTCGCGCCGCCAATCTCGACCCCATCGAAGCTCTCCGCTACGAATAACGCAGTCTTTGTCCGGAGTTGCTGCCGGTGTAAGATGTTGCTCCGTGGGGCGCTATTCCAAATCGATTCTGGCGCTTTTAGCGGCACCAGTACGGTTCTGCGTGCTCGTGTCGCCGTTCGTTCCCACACCGCAGTGCGGCACCACGGTTCCGCCGAAGCAGACAACCTGATCCAGGACCGGTGCACATGCACGCCGACATAGTTGCCCAAATCGCGATTGCCATTGTCGCCGCCACCATCTTCGCTTTTGTGGCCAAACTGCTGCGCCAGCCCGTGGTGCTTGGCTACATGGCCGCCGGACTGGTGATCGGACCCACCGAGGGCCTCGGCTGGATTTCCACCCGCGACATCGAAGAGATCTCCGAACTCGGCTTGATCCTTCTGCTGTTCATGATCGGCCTGGAAATCGATCTGAAGAAGCTGAAGAAGGCAGGCGCGGCCGTCAGCGTCACCGGACTCACTCAGTTTGTCATCTGCTTCGGGCTAGGTCTGCTGGTCGCGCCGCTGCTCGGCTTCCGCTTCGGCCAGGGCAATTACGCGCCCATCTACTTCGCCGTTGCCGCCGCGCTTTCCAGCACCATGATTGTCGTAAAGCTTCTTTACGACAAATTCGAACTCGATACGGTTGCCGGGCGCATCACGCTCGGGGTACTGGTCTTCCAGGATTTGTGGGCCATTCTCTTTCTTGGCTTGCAAACAAATCTTGCGAATCCGTCCGTGGTGCCAATTGCTCTTTCGGTGGTCAAGGGTGTCGGGCTCGTTGGCTTCAGCCTTCTCGTCAGCCGGTTCGGACTGCCGGTCCTTTTCCGCTCCATCGCCAAACTGCCGGAACTCATGGTGATCGGCGCGCTTGGCTGGTGCTTCGGCATCTCCATGCTCGCGGCCAGGCTCGGACTTTCGCGCGAGATGGGAGCACTCATTGCCGGCGTTTCGATTTCCACCTTCCCCTACAACATGGACGTAATCGCCAAGGTCGTCAGCCTTCGCGACTTCTTCATCACGCTCTTTTTCGTTACGCTCGGCGCGCGTATTCCGCGCCCGACCACTGATATCTTCCTCACTGCCGTCGGCGCCAGCGGATTCCTGGTGCTCTCCCGCTTTCTCTCGGTTACGCCCGTTCTCGCGTCCTTGAAAATGGGCATGCGGACGAGTTTCATTCCCGCGCTTAATCTGTCGCAGATCAGCGAGTTCTCACTCGTCATTTGCGCGCTCGGCGTTGCCAGCGGACACATCGATAACCGTCTGCTCACGGTCATTGTGTACATGCTGGTGCTGACCGCGGTCGGTTCCACGTACGCCATCATGAAGAACCATGAGATCTACGTGGCGCTGCGTCCAGTGTTGAAAAAACTCGGCATGCGCGATCTCGATGAAGATCGGCGAGAGGCCTCGCGCGAGCACAGCAAGGAAATCCTGTTCCTCGGCTTCGCCCAGGACGCCAGCTCGCTTTTGCACGAACTGCTTGCCGTCAATCCGGCGCTGGCTGAGCGTATCTCGGTCGTGGATTTCAACCCAGAGGTGAAGCACGAACTCGACCGGCGTGGCATCGAGTGCGTGTACGGCGACATCGGCCACCTCGACACCCTGCTGCATGCCCACGTAATCAACTCCAAGGTGCTGGTGAGCACCATCCCCGACATGCTGCTGAAGGGAACCACCAACCACCGGCTCCTGCGGCAGTTACGCCGGCTTTCCCCCACGGCCAAAACCGTGGTGACTTCGCAAAAATTCGCCGAGGCCCAGAACCTTTACAAGCTCGGAGCCACATTCGTGTACCTGCCGCGCCTGATGAGCGTCCGCGAACTGCGCGACGTGGTGCTCTCCGCACTCGATAGCGACCTGGAAGAGACACGCCAGCGCGCCATGGCCGAAATCGAGGTGCGGGCGGAAGTCCTGCCATAACGCCGGCAGGTAGGGATTCTGTGACCTTGTTTCTGTTTGGGCCAGACACTCTTGTCCGCGCCTTTGTCTTTGCATTCGCCTGAGAAAAGCAAAACACTTCCGTCTCACCACTGCACCAGTTCGCGCAGCGGACGTCATTCATTAGCCCCGGGTGGAGCGCGTGTTCTTTACGCGCGTAACCCGGGGTATCGAGCGTAAACATCTGTCAGAGGCGGTGCGAAGCACCGCAATGGGCCCGCTCCCCGAAATGCGTGATGACGGAAACTGCCCCACTTCCACAACGGCAACCCAAATCCCTAAATTCCCGTTTCAGCTATAGTCTGAACGGACATTAGACAGAAGACAGACTTGGTAGAGGTGCTATATGCCGGTCGCTGTTGTGTATCGACCACCTGCGATAACTGCCGAACAGTACAGGGCAAGTTGGAGTCAAGGTACGCCAGTCGCGGTGCCTGATGGGCTGTTGTTTCATGCTGGTATTGGAGAAGGCGAACAATTTTTCACTGTTACTGTTTGGAGAGATCGCGAAACCTACTATGCATTTGTCCCCAAGTTCAAACAAGCAATGAATGAACAGGGGCTTGTCTTCGGTGAGCCGGTGATTCTGGATGTTCTCCATTACATCAAGCCGTGAAGTGGAATCCGCTGCTATCGGCTGGTGGCCACCTAACGACGCGTGGCAACAATAACGTTGATTCGGTGGGTGCCCCACCCTTTAGCCTTCTTTTGGCGTAAGGGTGGGGTTAGACGAACTCTCACCCTGAGATCTGTATCACATCCGTCCTTCTCACTGTCCCGTTATCCTGTGCTGTGCCCTCTCGTCTCAGGCGCTACCAAGCGGCGACAGTGATTGAGGTGCCACAAATCGAAGACAGATCAATGTACAAACGGCTAAAACTCATAGTTCCAATTGTCCAGGTGTTAGCGGTGCTGGTTTTATTGTGGGCCAAACATTGGGAGAGCCTTACGATTTATCAAACCTATGTAGCACCCACAGAACGCATAATCAGGGCGGTAAACATTCCTCTTGTCTTTGCTTGGTACCCCATTCTCTGGCTGCTTGAACACGCAAGTCCATACTTATCACCCGAGGGTGGAGCACCGCTGATCCTCGGAATAATTGTGTTCGGGTTAATTCTTGTTTTAAGCATTGCACTATTTTGGTACTTCGTGGTCACTGAAATTGAGCTGAGAAAGCAAGGAAAGAGCCTGTTGAAATTTCCTGATTGGTTCAGAGAGCTGGCAGTGGCAGTTGGTCTGTTCGGCTTCGGAATCGGCGCTATTGTCTGTGCCATTACCGATCAGCAATCGCGACTGTGGATGCATTTCGGCGGAATTAACTTTGGGATAGCCCTTGTGATCCTTCCGCCACTGATCCTTCTTGTTTGGGCGGTTGTGTTAATCGGAATATCTATTCATGATTTCATCGGATTTCTAAGAATCGCGGCTGGCCCAGCCAAACAATAACGCAGACTCGGTGGGTGCCCCACCCTTTAGCCTTCTTTTGGCGCAAGGGTGGAGTTAGATGAGCCCTTCAAAAATTCGTTGCGTTAATCACCCCCGGCGGTATGCTCTGCGAAGCAACACCGTTTTGTGAAGAACACCCGAATCGTCGTAACGCATTACGGCGGGCCCGATGCGCTTCAAGTCATAGAGGAAGATTGTCCCGAACCGAAGCGCGGTGAAGTCCGGGTGCGTGTGCTGGCTGCCGGTGTTTCTCTCCCCGACGTCATGGCCCGCGAGGGTATTCACCCTGAAACTCCGCGCGTTCCTTACACACCTGGTTGGGACCTGGTTGGTGTCGTCGATAAACTCGGCGAAGGCGTATCTGGCGTCGAAGTTGGCGGCACGGTCGCGGCCATGCCAATTAGCGGCGCTTATACGGAGTTTCTCTGCCTGAAAGGAAGTGAACTGGTTGCGGTGCCCGCCGGGTTGGATCCTGCCGAGGCCGTAAGCCTGGTGCTGAACTACATCACCGCCTACCAGATGATGCATCGTTCCGCACCGGTCCGTGCCGGCCAACGCGTGCTGATTCACGGCGCTTCGGGCGGAGTCGGCACCGCGCTTTTGCAGCTCGGACGCCTTGTCGGCCTTGAGATGTACGGCACGTGTTCGTCGCGAGGAGCGGCCACGGTATCTGAGCTTGGTGGCGTTCCGATCGATTACCGCACGCAGGACTTCGTTCAGGAAGTCCAGAAACTCACGCCGCCCGGAGTAGATGTCGTTTACGAAAGTCTTGGCGGCACGCACATCTGGCTTTCGCGTAAAGCCCTTCGCCGCGGAGGAACCGTCGTCGCCTACGGCCTCACTGGAGAGTTAAGCGGCGGACGATTAGCGTCGGGCCGTTCCGGCGGACGCCATCCTTACCGTGCGTTGGCCATCTTTGGCGTGTTTATCGCCGCGGGATATCTGTTCCCGGGCCGCAAGCGCGTAGTCCCGTACAGCATCCAGACGTTGAAGCGGGTAAAGCCTGAGCAGTTTCGGGATGACCTGACGACTCTGTTTGGACTGCTTGCCCGGCACGAGATAAAGCCGATCATCGCAAGAAGACTTCCGCTGGTGGAAGCAAGACAAGCGCACGAATTACTCGGTAAAGGCGGAGTTACCGGCAAGATCGTGCTGCTGTGTAAGTGAAATGTGCGGGTGGCGCGGTCAAACAAGAACGTTAAGCTCGGTGGGTGCCCCATCCTTTAGCCGCGGAGCGGCGTAAGGGTGGGGTCAGGCGGACTCACCCCACCACAGAGCTAACGCAAATGCTGGCAGCCAGTTGTTTTCAAATTACCCAATTACCAAATCACCAACTTACCAATTGCTCTTTCCCATTTCGGCACAACCCTCTCCGAAACGTGTCAAGGGGGTCACCGCACCCTTTTCCCTGCATCTCACTGAAAACACTCGCAAAATTAATTTCAAAACCTTGGCATGATGCCCACTCCCAAATTGCTATCCTGAAAATGTAGGTGGTGAAGACAAATTTTGTTTTTGTTTTGTCATTCTGAGGTGCAGCCGAAGAACCTCTGTACTTGGGTTTTGAAGCGGAAGGGGAAGAATCCCTCTAGTCACCACCGACTCTTCAGGAGGAGAGCTTTTGCCGATAACCAACGACTAAGGACTAACGACTGGCCTCTTCTAACTCCTTTGTTTTCATATATGCGCCGTGTAACTCCTTTGCTTTCATATACAGATTCTCCATATATGAAAACAAAGGGCTTATAAATCCTTTGGAATCATATATGTAGAGCCCGTCGCACGTGTAACCGCTTTGTTTTCTTATATAAAGGCAAAACAGGGGGGAGGGGGTCCCCCCTGAAACGAATCAGAACCCGAACAGGTACGACGTCTTTATGTAGAAGTAGTCGCCCAGTGCCGAGCGGTCCAGCGGAGAATTCTTCTGGCGGTTGTAGCCGACGAACAGGGCGCTGCGGGCGGTGAAGTCGTAGGCGAAGAGGGAATTTACGCTGACGTTGTGGCCGTGCCGGTCCTGGAAGTACTGTGTCAGAACCCTGGCGCGCATCTTCGGCGTGAACTGGTACGTTAGCCGCGAGATCAGGTAATCGCGATTCTGATAGAACTGGCCGGTGTGTAGCCATTCGCGCACCCGCACCGCGCCGGCCTCCAGGCGTGCTTTGCCTCCGAGCCGGATATTCGAACGCAGTTCATACGTCTTGTGGTGGCCGTAGAAAAACTCCTCGAACTGCGCGGTCTTTCCCCACTCGTGGCGAAACAGTAGATACACCGCCCGGTTCCGGTTGGTTTCGAGCTCGAACTTCCATTGTGGCGTGGTGTAAATGCGCGTCGGACACAGTGATGTCCTGGTCGCGCAGTCGACCGGTTGAAAGTCGGAAGTGAACTGGTTGTAGCGAACGCGATCGTACCGGTGCTCGAAGCGCACGGTCCAGAAGTTCTTTAGTTGCGCGTAAGTCCAGACGTCAGCACCGGAGTCTTCCAGTGCGCCGCTGGTATTGTTCGCCTCGTCGTAGTTCACTCCGGTGAAAATCTGGCGAATGCCGAATCGGTTGATGAAGGGCTTATATTCCGCGCCCATCCATCCCGACCAGCGGTCAACCTCCGGCTCGAAACCGGTATGGCTCAGATCGGTCTTTCGGCCAAGCAGTTTCGCGCCCGTCTCGTATTCGAAGCTTTCGGTGTTGTATTCGAATTCCGACTGGAAGCCCACGTGTTGCCAGTCAACGCCGGGATTCGCCGAATTCAGGTTCACCATGAACTGCGAGTTCCAGTTGGTGTTCTCGCCCTTGAGCAGGTGCAGATCGACACCGTGCGAGCTCTCGCGCTGTCCCACGCTGCCCGGCTTCTGCATGCGGTTCACGCTAATCAGTCCGACAGCGGATTTCTCGAAGATCTTGCGCTGGACGCGCATGACGCCGAAGAAACCGCCCGGAGCGATCTTCTGCTGGCCGTCCTGCGGATCGACGTAGGTCTCTTCCTGCGTGAGCGCCTGAAGTGCACCGATCGTCCATGAGCCGGATTGTCCAGTGATCTTGCCGCCCTCAAGGATGCGCTGCGGTTCGCCGTTGGGAAGCACGGAACCAATGCGGCGCGAGAAGAAGAGCTTCATCGGCGTCTCGAAGTAGTTGGCGCCTTCGGTGAAGAACTTACGCTTCTCGGGGAAGAAGATCTCGAAGCGGGAGATCTGTGCAGTGAACTCGTCGGCTTCGGTGTCGGCGAAGTCTGGATTCAGCGTGCCAACCGCGGTGAGGTTGGCCGTGAGTCCGTAGCGCACGTCGACACCCGCGGTTCCTTTGGCTCCGTCGAGTTCGGGTGTCCACGACGCGCGTCGATAGCCGGTGCTGAAGAAGGGGATTACTTCGAGGTTGCGTCCGACGCGAACGGATTCGAGTCCGGTCATATCGCCGGCCTTCGAGGGCTTCATCACGCCGTCGAAGCGAGTCACCGGAACCCAATACGCGCTCTCGTTCTTGCGGACGATGTCGCGGCTTACGTTCATGCCCCAATCCTGATTGGCAGCGCTGGAAATGCGGATGGACTTGAAGGGAATGGCCACTTCGACGGAGTATCCCCAGTCGTGCAGGGTGGCCGCGCTGTGCCAGATACCATCCCAGGTTTCGTCGTAGCTTTCGAATCCATCGCCGCGTCCTTCATTAGCGAGTGCGTCGAACTGAATGCCGCGCGAGTTGATGCTGAAGAAGTATCCGGTACGACGATCATGGAAGGTATCGATGAAGATGTTGACGCTGTCAGACCCTGTGACGCCATCGTGCGCGCCGAGGCGGGCGACGATCTTCTCCGGTTCGCGGTCGAAGCACGTAAAGCCGAAGTAGATATTGTTCTCGTCGTAGAAGATGCGGACTTCGGTGCGCTCGCTGACGGGCTGGCCGAGATCGGGTGTGGTCTGGATGAAGTCGGTAATTGGGGCTATTCGCTGCCAAGCAGGCTCGGTGAGGTTTCCGTCGATTTTGATTGAGGGTAAATCGAGTCGCTGAATCTGGACGGACTTGCGCGGGGCCTCGGAGCGGATCGGTTTGTTCTGGGCATATGCGACCAGAGAGGTCACCGCGAGCAGAATCGGCAGTAGTCGGCCAGATAGCACCGGGAGATTATCAAAATCGGAGAGGCAGTGCGCAATGTTGTATGTCACATCCGAGCGTATTTGTGGAGATGTAGGGAGTGGAAGGGGGCGTTTCTTGGCGTCCGGCTAACGTGACTGCCTGTATTCGTTTGCGTTTCCGAGTAGTACTCTATGCGCAATGACACCCGAACTGAAAACATTCCCGGATCTCCGGAGGAGTACGCGCGTGCCGCTACAGGTGTCGATTGAGGTGGAGGGAGATTTCGGCCATCCACTGAAAGGCACGACGGCTGTGGTGAACCTGCATGGCGCACTGATCATGATCGTGGACCCTCTGCCGGTTGGATCGCACATAAAGGTGACGGTGTACATCACCAGCAAGAGCGCGCTCGCGCGGGTGGTGTACGTGGCGCCGGATAATCCGCTGAAGGTCGGGATCGAACTGGAAAAACCGCAGAATATATGGGGTGTGCCGCTCCCTCCCGCCGATTGGGAAGAAGACTAGCGGCGCAGTCCCACACCTGCGGCAGGCAGATGTGGGACTATTCGGTCTAAGCCTTCGCTTTCTTTACTTCCTCGATAAGTGGCGGAACGATATCGAACAGGTTGCCGACAACACCTACGTCGGCAATTTCAAAGATCGGCGCTTCGGCGTCCTTGTTCACGGCGACGATCGCGCGCGAGCCTTTCATTCCGACAATGTGCTGAATGGCACCGCTGATGCCAAGCGCGAAGTAGAGCTTGGGAGAAACGGTCTGGCCCGAGGAACCGATCTGGCGATCCATGGGCAGCCAACCGGCGTCGCAGATCGGACGCGATGCGGCGATCTCTCCGCCGAGAGCATCAGCCAGTTGCTTGGCTAGATCGATGTTCTTCTGTTCCTTAATGCCGCGTCCGACGGCCACGATGATTTCCGCCTGGGTCAGATCGACGGCCTGCTTGGCTTCCTTGAACGGCGCTTCCGGCTTGTTGCGGATGGAAGCGGCGTCGATGTTGACGTTCACGGTTTCGACGGGCGCAGCGGATCCGCCATCCTGGGCCTGATCACCGCGGAACGCGCCGGCCTGGAACGTGGCGAACCATGGAGCTTCGCAGGTGAAGGCGACGTCGGCCGCGAACTTGCCCTGGAACATCTGGCGGGTGAAGACGAGGCCATCACCTTCCTTGCGGTACCCGGTGCAGTCGCTGATCAACGTGCGTCCCAGTGCCGTCGTAAGTTGCGGGGCAAAGTCGCGGACCTGATATGTGTGCGGCATCAGGACGAGCTTGGGCTGCTTGTCGGTGATGAGCTGCTTGAGGGCGGCAACGTAGCCGTCGGGGGTGTAGGGTTCGAGCAAGTTGTTCTCGACCGCGTACACCTTCTGGAGCTTCTTGGCAGCGATTTCCGAAGCGATGCCAGAGATGCCGCTGCCGAGCACGGCCGCCTCAATGGGCCAGTTCATTTCGGCCGAGATGGCCTGTGCGGCGGTGATGGTTTCGTAGGAGACGCGGTTCAGCTTACCTTCGCGCTGCTCGATGATGACAAGAATCATGATGTATTCGTCCGCGAAACAAATTTAACTGCTCCGCGGCGAATGCATCGACCGCGGCACGACTGATCCCAACTACTCCCGGCGTAGATGAAGGCCGAGTCCGACCATTGCCAGCCCGGCAAACAAAACCGTCAAGATGATGATCGCAAAAGGTCGTTGGTAACCGAGTTTCGTGCCGGAAGGCAGCATGAAGAAAACGAGTGCGTCGAAGCACCAGAGCATGACGCCGATGACGATCAGGCTCAGACCGGTTTCACGACGCTGTTCCGAATTGTCTGAGACCACAGGTACGGCCATAAGTCTCCTCCAACGCGGATTCTGTGACAGGCGGTCACGGAGTTCTGTGAAGTCCGACACAGATCGATGTTCGTCCTATGCTGCCCGGCCGCCCCGCTCTTCGAGATCGGAACGTCCGGCATATACGGCAGCCCGCGCCCGCAACACGCCCGCTGCTCCCAGGCAGATGCCGCCAAACGCGAATTGCCCCAAGGTCCACCACAACCAGAGCTGCGAACCCGCCTTCTCGCCCATCCAGATCCAGATCGAGATCATGCATCCCCAAACGATGCTCAACCAGCCGATGGTACGAAGGACGAGCGCAGCCCGTTGAAACTTGCTGGTACTGTCTCCAGCGGTGATCCGAACAACATCCATGAGTTCCTCCGGACCGAACCGCTGAAGGATGTTACAGAACCCTGATATCGTTCTTCAGCTTCTCCGCCAGTTTCTTGGCGATTTCCGCCGGCGGACCTTCCAGCAGCTCGGTCTTCTTCGTCTTCTGAGGTATATAGAGGCGCTGGATCTGCTGAAGGTTTTGCCCGATTGAACCTTCGACTTCCGCCCAAGTTACTTTACGGAGCGGTTTATTCTTCGCCTGCTTGATGCCGATGAGCGTTGCATAACGTAACTTGTTGATGCCGGACTGGATCGTGAGCACGGCCGGAATCGGCATTTCAACAAATTGGAAGAAGCCTGCCTCGAGCTCACGCTTCACGCGGATGCCGCCATCTTTCGACTCGATCTGCATGATGATGGTGGCGTGAGGCCATCCAAGGAGTTCGGAGATGATGACGCCGGTTTGAGCATAGCCGTAATCGTCTGACTGTAAGCCGGTGAAGATCAGGTCGAACTGCTCGTCCTTGATGGCGGCGGCGAAGGCCTTGGCGGTATTCAGTGCGTCGAGCCCGGTGAACTTATCGTCCTCGAGATGAATGGCGCGATCGGCGCCCTTGGCGAGGGCTTCGCGAAGCACCTGCTGGGCACGCGCGGGCCCGGCCGTGATGACGACAACTTCGCCGCCATGCTTTTCTTTCTGGCGCAGAGCCTCTTCGAGCGCGTAGGCATCGGGCTCATTGACTTCGTAGCTGACGTCTTCACGAATCCATTTGCCGCTCTCGTTCAGCTTGAGCGGAGCGTCTTTCTGCGGGACCTGCTTCATGCAGACCAGGATCTTCAAAGTCCACCTCGTATGAGAACTACCGCACCCCGCGGCAGGGAGAAGAAAACAGCTGAGTATAAATGGCAGGGTAGGGATTGGGGAAATCGCGTCGGCAGTAGAAGTGCCACTACGAAGAAGACGGAAGCTATATGCACACGTGCCATACGTGTAGCACGTCTGGCACGTGTAAGTTCTTCAATTTGCGAATGACGTGGGCAGCTTAAGCTTTGGCTTGAAGGGGATAGATTCTCCAAAGAAGAAGCGGATACCGGTGGTGACCAACATGTCGTTAGCACGCGCACCCGGAGCGGGGTTGCTGAGGTACGTGTTGCTGAGGGTGGAGTGCCATCCAAGCCAGCTATTGAACTTGAGGCTGGCAGTGGAATCGAAAGTGACGCGATATTGTCCGGCGTCGGTGAAGTTCGGGAAAAACATGAGACGCTGGAGGAAGTCGGCACGGGAGGAGAGCTTCAAGTTCAGTTCCTGGCCGGTGATGAATTCGCCTGAGCGCCGGTCGGGGTCGTCAGACAAAATTTCCTGGTTCATCGAAGCACCGGCGAAAATATCGAAGGATGTACGCCGGGTTTGCGCGGCGCGGACGCCGAGTCCGCCACCCAGGACGGCACGCAGGTCCAGACCCTGTAGCTGGTTGGAATCGAAGTTCGCGAGCGCGAAGGTGAACGTTCTGTCGCTCACGTTGAGGTCATAGCGGGCTGCGCCGTGGGTGGCGTTGGCACTGGTGACAACGTTACCGTCAGTGGAGTTCTGCGCGAAAATTGAGGTCACGCCGAGGGTCAATCGGTCCCGTTCCGTGCTGTGGATGGCCTTCGCCCCGAGATTGACGTTGGTGGTGCTGGAGTTTCCGCGAGCGGCGCTCATGCCGGCGTCCAGAGAACTGTACCAGTTGGACCAGAACGTCGGAACTGATTCGGGAATTGCCGGATTAGGAATGACGGAGGTTAGCTGTACGACTTCCTCGCGCGGAATGGAAACGGCTCGAGAGTCGGAAATCGAGAGGTTCGCCCGCTCATCCTTGAAGTTCATCGAACGAGCTTCATAAACGCCAGTGCTGGAGGTTACGGTGACCTTCTTGTCGGACTCGATCCTCGCTACTTCGTCGAGCGATACCTTGAGATCGCCCAGGACCTTCGACTTGATGACCAGTCGCGAGTCGGACAGCTTCTCCACGGTCCCAGTCACGCGGTCCCCGTTCTTAAGGTGAACCACCTCAGAGGCGCTTACGAACGAGCAAAATAGAAGAAAAAAGGCGAAGCTCCGCATACTGCGATGGTACCCAAGCGAGAAATCATTTCGCAACACTCTGGACGGTGATATGGACAAAAAGTGGAACTACTATTTGCGCCGCCAGCGTGCCCCATCTTTCGTGACTTCCACGATGATGCCCATCTGATTCAGCTCATTGCGGATGGCGTCACCGCGAGTGAAGTTTCTGGCCTTGCGTGCATCCTGCATTTCTTTGACGAGCGCGTCGATGCGGGCATCGCTGGTTCCCGCGGCTGCGGCAATCTCACGTGCTTGCGGCGAAATCTTGTCGCTGAGTCCTTCGGCTTCGGCCCACTCCACGGCCTTTTTCACCTTCTGGGCGTCATCGTCGTGGATGACGGCGAAAACGGAGTCGAATGCATCGAGTGCTTTGAGTAGGGGTGCGGCGTCGCCTTTTTTCAGTTCGCCTTTATCGGCGGCAGCGTTGGCGTCGCGCACCATGTCGAAAATAGCGGCGAGGGCCTGTGCGGTGTTCATGTCGTCGCCGAGAGCGGCGTCGAATTTCGCCCGCGTTTCATCGGCCAGTTTGGCGATGGCCTCGGTGATGCCGTCCGGCCGCTGCTCCTGTTCGAGGCGGCGCTTGAAGTTGCGAATGCGCTCGACGGCGTTCGCAGCCTGGGTGAGTCCGTCAAACGTAAAGTTCAGTTGCTTCCGGTACGGGACGGACGAAAGCAGGTAACGGATCGACGACGGCTTGTGGCCCATCAGGACAAGGTCGCGGAGGGTGTAGAAGTTGCCGAGAGACTTTGACATCTTCTCGCCCTCGACGAGCAGAAAGCGAGCGTGGATCCAGAAGCGTGCGAACGGCTTGCCAGTCAGCGACTCAGACTGGGCGATCTCGTTTTCGTGGTGCGGGAAGACGAGGTCTTCGCCGCCGAGGTGGATGTCGAGCGTCTCGCCCAAGTTCTGCATCGACATGACGGAGCACTCGATATGCCAGCCGGGCCGGCCAGGACCGATCGATGTCTCCCAGAAGTGCTCGCCGGGTTTGGGTGATTTCCAGAGCGCGAAATCGCGAGCATTGTCTTTCTCGTACTCGTCCACATCGACGCGAGCGCCATCTTCCATGCCGGCGAAGTCTTTCTTGGAAAGCTTGCCGTACTCCGGGAACTTGGCGATGCGGAAGTAATAGGAACCATCGTCGGTCCTATAGGCAATGCCCTTATCCACCAGTTGTTGAATGAACTGAGCCATTTCCTCGATGTGTTCGGTCGCGCGAACGATTTCCGGGCGCTCGGTGTTCAGAGCCGCGGAATCTTCCAGGAAGGCTTCGGTGTATTTCTTCGTGTATTCGTTGATGGAGACGCCCGCTTTTGCGGCGTTGCGGATGATCTTGTCGTCCACGTCGGTAATGTTCATAACGTGGCGCAGTTTGTAGTGCTGCTTCAGGTAGCGGCGCAGCAGGTCAACGAAGACGAACGTACGGAAGTTGCCGATGTGGCCGTAGTCGTAAACGGTGGGTCCGCAGGCATACATGCGGACTTCGTTGTCGTGCAGGGGTTTGAACGATTCGATGCGGCCGGTCAGCGTGTTGAAGAATTGCGGATCCATAAAGTAATCGAGCGTGAGACGGAACCTTTGATTGTAGAGGATGCCGCGCGAAATCAGCTATTCACAAAGCACGGGAATAAAAGACGGTGCCGGTTCAGGGTTGCCGCGCACTCAATCCCAGGACTCTCGAGATGAACGTGGTCTTCGCGTCCGCATATGCCTGACGTGAAGCCGAGTTGGAAGCGTCCACGGAAGCAGCCAATTTCTTCTTCAGGGCAGCGTATTCGGCAGCGGTTTCAGGATGAGTGATGAGGTAGTCCCGAAAGCGAAGTGTGCGCTGCTCTTCGTCTCCTCCGAACTCCACCACGTGCACGTGATGCGTGTGCGGCCAAGTTGCCGGCCGATGGAAGAATGGGCACACAGCATCGTCTGGATGCGGCACGTGCGTGTATCCGAGCGACCGCAACGGCGCCGCGTATCGCTCAAACCGTTCGAGATGTTCGACCGAGACTTGGATGTCGATCACCGGTTTGGCATCCAGGCCAGGTACCGAAGTGGAGCCGTGGTGGTCGATACGTAGGGCAACGTCGGCAAGGGCTTTTGCCAGGCGGTCGCGTTCGAATTGGAATTCAACCGCCCATTGCGGATCGTACGGAAGAATCTCCAACGGTATAGGCATAGCAGCTTCTTTACTTAGATTGCGCGGCGCCCTTTGCCTGGGAGTGGAGTTTTACCCGAAGTCCAACGAGGTAGATGTAGTGGATCCCAGAGAGAACAGTGAACAGTAGGGTCAGCCAAAGAAATCCGCGCTTGGCGATGAAGAGCCAAGGCACGGAATGAAGCTCAAACAGGAGCACGAAAAAGACCGCGCCGATCTGAGCGCCGGTATTCAGCTTGCCGAAGATGCTGGGACGGAAATCCCGTAATCCGATGGTTGCGAAGAGCACGGCCGAGACCATAAGGATGCCGACGTCTCGCGTGAAAACCAGCACCGTAAAGCGCCACGGTATCCGGTGCATAAGGCTGAGGACCAGGAAGAGGCTGCTCAGCAAAAGCTTGTCGGCGATGGGGTCAAGGTATTCTCCGACAATAGTCTGCTGTTTCAGCCAGCGGGCGAGCAAACCGTCAAGGCCATCGCTGATTCCTGCGGCGATGAACAGGCCCAGTGCCCATCCGTAGTTTCCATCAGCGACGTTGATGATGATGAATGGAACGAACACCAGTCGCATCAGCGTGAGCTGGTTGGCGATGGTAGCGAGCTGACCGATCACCGGGACTCTCCGGAACTGGCGATGGTCAGGTTCAGGAAGTCGGCGATCTGGCACCCGGATTTGGACACGAAGCGATCGGACAGCGAAGGAATCGGCCCATTCAGGACTTCGGTTTCGATCCGTTCCACGCGGTTCAGTGGGAAGAAAACGGTTGCGGGCATGACCGGTTCGTGTGCGCGCAGCATGCCGGTGACTTCGTCAAACGAGTTCAGATCAACGCCGCGAATGGACACCCCGGCGGGGTTGATGTCGAGCACGGCACCCCAGAACTTCTCGCGGGGAGAGTTCAGTGTCACCAGCACCACGGTGCCCTGGGCAAAGGCGGACCTGGTTGCTTCCGATTGAGTCGAAGTGCTCACTGATTTGATTTTGGTGGCTGGCACGCCAGAAATCAACAGCTCAGTTGTGCGGAGTGCCCTAGCCGAACAAGGGCATCCTGAGGTAAGCTCTGCGCCCAATCCAGGCAGGTGGCTCATGGTTCATATACTGGTCCGACACGATGTGCAGGATTACACCCGGTGGAGAGCGACTTTCGACGACGCGTTGATGATGCGCCGCAATGCCGGAGAGCTGAACTACCGCATTTTCCGCAATTTCGAAAACGCCAACGAAGTGATGGTGCTGTGCGATTTCGATTCGCTGGAGCACGCGAGGAAATACATCGCCTCGGAGTCACTGAAGGCGGCGATGAAGACTGCCGGCGTCACCGGAACGCCCGTCGTGAATTACCTGCATGAAGCCCTGAGTATCCGCAGAACGGCAGCGGACTAGTTCAGCCGCCCAAACGCGCTTGCGAAGATCGTCCACGGTCGAGGCTGCCCGGCGGCCATGAGGATTGATCCGCATCTACTCCTCTTTTTCGACATTCCTTAGACGTTGGAAGTGAAGTGGTAACAGGCGAAGTAACCAGCGAAATACCGGGTTCTCAGACGAGAGCTGTTTTTCTATAATCCGAGGCCGAGACACGCATCCGCCTGTGGGGCAGAAAGCATCAGAGAAAGGTTCAGGAACTCTGACCGGAACTGTGCAATTAATACACAGTCGGCGATTCGCGTCTCACCTCTAAGTCACTGAAAAGCCGACGCTTAGGTTGGCATCCGAGTTGCACTTTTAGCCACTGAAGGAGAATTGAGATATGCGGGTTCGTCTATATAGTGTTGTGGCCGTATTAGTCCTGAGTATGGTGTTCACCGCCTGTTCCGGGACCCCGAAGGGCGATCAGGCGGCGGCTGACCAACCTGCGACCACGGCCGAGGGCAGCAATTCGACGGCTCCATTTGCATCGTCGGACACGCAGAGCGCCGACACCGGGAAGAAGGGACTATTCGGTTCGAGTCCCAAGGTTCCCTCGAGCATAACGATTCCGGCCGGCACGGTTGTTGCCGTGCGTTTGCAGAATACGGTTTCCAGCGCGACCGCACAGCCCGGCGATTCTTTTGACGCCGTGCTCGATGAGGCGCTCGTAGTGAAGGGACAAACGGTTGCACCGCGCGGAGCTCCGGTCACGGGCCGCGTCGTGGAAGCGAAATCTTCGGGTCGCCTGCACAACTCCGGATACCTCCGGCTGACGCTGGCATCCATCACGATCAACGGCAAGGAACATGCGATCCAGACGTCGAGCATGTTTGCCAAAGGCGCAAACCACAACAAGCGCAACGCGGCTATGATTGGTGGCGGCGCCGGTGCGGGTGCTCTGATCGGCGGATTAGCCGGTGGTGGCAAGGGAGCCCTGATTGGCGCGGCGGTTGGCGCCGGCGCGGGAACGGGCGGCGCATATGCCACGGGCAAGAAGGATGTCTCGTTTGCGGCGGAACGCCGGCTGAGCTTCCGGTTGACTCAGTCGTTAACAACCAAGAGCTAACAAAGCAACAGTTTCATAAAAAGCAGGCGATCACGGTCGAAAGTTTACCGTGGTCGCCTGTTTTGCTTTGGTGACGGTTCGATAAACGCACTCGGGATTGTGTTTTACGTCACAGCGGAGTCATTCCCATTACGGTACTCTTTCGCCCTAAGTTGCACTTTTTACTTGACTGTTCCATTTCGGGACGCCGGAGAGTGCACAAAAACCAATACCCGTCTGAGCAAGGACAGATCGGCTTGGTCCACGGGAGTCTTGATGCAAACAATGGAATCCACACCGAGCCGCAGGCAAATTGCGGGAGCCGACTTGCTAACGCTGCTGATCATCGATGATGAAAAAGCCGTGCGTGAAAGCTGTCGCGACGCGGCACAGATGAATGGCTTCAATACGCTGGTAGCGGAAAGCGCCGAGCAGGCTTACAAAATCCTCGATACGCAGGCGATCGACATCGTGCTTCTGGACCTGAAGCTGCCCGGCGCCAGTGGACTGGAAGCGTTGCGGGAAGTGAAGAAGCGCAAGCCCGATGCGGCCGTCATCATCATTACTGGATATGCGACGGTGGCATCCGCTGTCCATGCCATGAAGCAGGGCGCGTTCGATTACATTACGAAGCCATTCACGCTGGAAGAACTTCGCCTGTTGCTCGAGCGTGCCACCGATGAACTGAAGCGAGTGACGCAGAAACGTGCGCTCCGTGACGATCTCCGCTCGAAGTTGGGATTCGGATCGCTGGTCGGAAAGTCTGCAGAGATGGAACGGCTATACCGGATTATTACGAAGGCGGCCCAGAGTTCGCATCCCGTGCTGATCATTGGTGAGAGCGGTACGGGCAAAGAGTTGGTGGCGCGGTCGATTCACTACAGCGGCCCGAACCGCGATAAGCCCTTCATTCCTATTGATTGCGGCTCCCTGGTTCCCAGCTTGATCGAGAGCGAACTGTTCGGCTATGTTCGCGGCGCGTTTACCGGCGCGGTGCGTTCAAAAGAAGGCCTGCTTCAGATCGCAAACGGCGGGACGGTGTTCCTCGATGAAATAGGTGAACTGCCCATCGACCTTCAGGCGAAGCTGCTGCGCGCCATCCAGGAACATGAGATTCGTCCGGTGGGAAGCACAAAACGGGTTCCGATCGATGTTCGGATTCTCGCAGCCACGAACCGGGACCTGGAATCGGAAGTGGCGGATGGCAACTTCCGCCGGGATCTTTATTTCCGGCTCAACGTTCTCACGCTTCGGATTCCGCCGCTGCGCGAGCGCAAGCAGGATATTCCAATCCTCGTGGAACACTTCATGGATAGGCTCACCCGGGCGAATGGCTTGCGGAAGATGGTGAGTGAAGAAGCCATGCACGCGCTGATGAACTACGACTGGCCAGGTAACGTACGCGAACTGGAGAACTGCATGGAGCGGACCTGGGCATTGACCTCGGGCCAGACCCTCAGTTTCCCGGACCTGCCGACGTACATCAAGAACACGCACGAGCAGAAAGCGGCGGGCGTGGAGCAGGCGATTCCGAAAATCCTGCCTTTGATCGAAGTGGAGAGAAAGGCAATTCTCGAAGCCATCGAACAACTCCGTGGCGATAAGTTGCTGGCGGCACGGATGCTGGGAATTGGAAAGACAACGCTCTATCGCAAGCTCAAGGAATATTCCCAATTCTGAACTCTAAAACGGAGGGCCGGTTCCTTTACGGGAAACCGGCCTTTTTGTTTGCGCTCTAAGTCCTTTGTTTCCGTTGAACAGTTTGCGGTCCGCGGATTGCATTTACAACGGGCATGATCTTACTCATCTCGTCTTACAAGAATGCCCCTGAATGCGCGGCCCAGATCGAACAGGCCACGCACGACTCCGTCAAAACCGTCGATACCCTTCGTAGTGCACAGGCTGCGCTTCGCGACAATCAATTCACTGCCGTGGTGGCGGACGAGAACCTGCTCGAGTGTCACCCGGGCAGTCTTGATGGATTGGTCCAGAGAATGGGGACCGCCATTCCGGTCATCGTGGATATGGCGTGTCTGCGTCCGCATGGCGTGGCCAAGCATGTGGTGAAGGCGAATCGTCGTCGACAACTGGAGGAGGGAATTCTGCGCAAGCAGGCGATATTCGAGCTGCAAAGCGAACTGAAGAACGACCTGACGGGAATCCTGATCTCGACCGAGTTGGCCTTGAAAGGCGATGGACTCTCTGCGGTTTCGGTGAACCAGATGAACAACATCATGGAAATCGCGCGACGAATCAAATCACGACTGGAGCTGGCATAAATTGACGTAAGTGTTAAGAGCGTGAATGATCTTCTGTCCGGCCCGGGGTGGATCAATCGCCTCTGGCCGGAGTCTTTCTTCCGCAGCAAACGAACTGTTGCAATTTCTTAGATTTGCTTACGTGAGAGTTTCGCGATCTAAATCCCCTGAAACGCGTTTTGTGCAATCGCAGCAGAGATGGTTCGCAATTCCATGAAACTGAATTGGTTGCGCGCGGGAAGCATCCTAAGTACCTTCGAGAACTTCTAACCGTGCACATGGGCTGAAGTCGTCCCATGATCACGGACCAATGGCCACTCAACTGCATACTGTAACGAATCCTGAAACCATCCGGGAAAACCAGACTCAGAAGCCGCATGCCTTCGACAGAAGTGAATTGGAGAGCAGGGTCAGGGAACTCGGAGAGTGGTTTCACAATCTGGACCTGCACGGTGTCGCCACTGCGCCGAACCACTTTCTCGGCGACTTCCCGAACATCAAGTGGAAACACATTGCCGCGGAAATTCCCGAGGACCTGACCGGGGCTTCCGTTCTCGATATCGGCTGCAACGGCGGTTTTTATTGCATACAGCTGAAGCGACGCGGCGCAGAGCGGGTACTCGGCATCGACGTAGACGATAGATACCTCAACCAGGCACGCTTCGCCGCACAGGAGCTTGAACTCGAAATCGAGTTCGAGAAGCGTTCCGTGTACGACGTGGTCAATATTCCCGGCCAGTTCGATTACGTGTTTTTCATGGGTGTGTTCTATCACCTGCGCTATCCGCTGTTTGCCCTCGACAACATCATCAAGAAAGTGCGGAGCAAGCTGGTGTTCCAAACCATGGTTCGTGGTTCGGAGCAGGCCAAAGCGTTCGAAATGAACTATCACTTCTGGAACAAAGAAGTGTTCCAGGATCCGCAGTATCCGCAGATGTACTTCGTTGAGCACCAGTACGCAAATGATCCGACGAACTGGTGGATTCCGAACGCCAGCGCCTGCGAAGGGATGCTGCGCAGCTCGGGGCTGACGATTGTTTCTCATCCGGAACCTGAAAGCTGGATTTGCGAGCCCCGCGAAGTAACGCGCGATGGCAAGTACGTCCTCGATATGGAACTGGAAGGGACTCTGTAACCTGCGCGGGACTACCCGCATGAAGCGAGCGAGGAAGGATTCATGGTTGAAGCAGTGATGCTCTGGAATGAGCCGAATAACCTTTCGCATTGGGACTTCAAGTCGGATCCCGAGTGGAAGGCGTTCGCCGAATTGGCCATTGCAGGAGCGAAAGCGGTTCGCAAGGTAAATCCGGAAATCCCGATCGTCCTCGGCGGGATTTCTCCCATCGATTCCAACTTCATGCAACTGATGAAGTCGCACGGTGTGCTGCAGCACGTCGACATCGTTGCCGTACATGGATTTCCTCTCGACTGGAACCACTGGAATATCTATGAGTGGCCGGCAAAGCTCGAAGAGATACGCGCAGTTACCAATAAGCCGATCTGGGTTTCCGAGGCAGGGGCTTCTTCGTTCGGGGCGGAAGAGGTCCAGGTGTTCGGAATGCAGAAGACGGCGGAGTTGTTGTTGCCGCGCGTGGATCGCGTGCACTGGTACAGCCTCTTCGACCTGCCGGCAACGTGGACGGCCACCACTCGACACAAGGAATCGGAAGGAAGTTCCTACTACCGCCACTACTACATGGGCCTGGTGCGTGAGGACATGACGCCAAAGCCGGCAGCGTTCGAATTTCCGAAGGGCCTTGGAATTTGCCAGTGGTTCCACTTCGAAGATCACCGGCTGGATCCAGGCGTGGAGTGGCTGAAGAAATTGGGTGTGAAGTACCTGCGTACGGGCGTGAGTTGGGCAGATTGGTTTCGGCCCAATTCCGAGCAGTGGTTCGATCGGCAGATGAAAGCGCTCGCACCGTTCCAGACGACCATGACGCTGTGTTTCACCCCGGAGCATCTTGGGACTTGGCCGCATTACACGGCACCGCCAAAGAACGTGAACGACTTTGCCGATTTCGTGACATGGGCGACCGAACGCTACGCGCCGGCAGGTAAGAGCGTGAGCGCCGGGGCGAAAGGACTAAGCGTAGGAGCAGAGGACTAAATGGGGAAAAGGGTACTGATAACGGGTGGGGCTGGTTTCGTTGGTTCGCATCTTGCAGACGCACTTTTGAAACAGGGCCATGAAGTAAGGGTGTTCGACAATCTTACTCCGCAGGTGCATCCAGACGGGGTTCCGGATTACCTGGCTGGCGAAGTCCATTTCCTGACGGGAGACCTTCGCGACCTCGATGCGGTTCGGGACGCGATCCGTGACATCGACGTGATCTTCCATTTCGGGGCAGCCGTAGGGGTTGGGCAGTCGATGTACGAGATATCCCACTACATGGGCGCGAATACCCAGGGTACGGCAAACCTGCTTCAGGCCATCTTGGATTCGGAGATCAAGCTGGAGAAGCTGATAGTTGCCTCGTCGATGTCCATTTACGGCGAGGGCAAATACCTGTGCGTGGAATGCGGTGAGGTGTCGCCGAAGGAGAGAACTCAAGATCAACTCAAGCAAAAGAAGTGGGAGCCTGCGTGTCCTAGGTGCGGCCGCGATCTGGTGCCCATACCTACCGACGAATCGAAGCCGTTGAATGTGAGTTCGTATTACGCGCTTTCCAAGAAGGACCAGGAAGAGATGGTGCTGCTCTTCGGACGCACCTATGGGCTGCCCGCGGTGGCGCTGCGGTTCTTCAACATCTACGGAACCCGGCAGGCACTCTCGAACCCGTACACGGGCGTCGCGGCGATCTTTGCGTCACGGTTGCTGAATGAAAGGCCGCCGTTGGTCTTCGAAGACGGCAACCAGATGCGTGACTTCGTGAGCGTTCACGACATTGTCCAGGCAAACCTGCTTGCGATGGAGAAGAGCGGCGCCGATGGTATGGCACTCAATGTCGGATCGGGTGAGCCGATTTCGGTCCGCGAAGTAGCGACTGCTCTAGCCGGAGCGTTAGGTGCAGAGATCGAGCCGGAGTTGACCGGGAAGTACCGTGCAGGAGACATCCGGCATTGCTTCGCTGACATTTCGGCGATCAAGAAACACCTGGGATATGAGCCGAAGGTGAAATTCGCCGAAGGCGTGAAAGAACTGGTGGGGTGGTTGAAGGAACAAAGGGCGGAAGACCGTGCGGCAGAAGCGGTCGAAAAACTGACCGTCTACGGTTTAACTGCTTAGGGATCCAGGGGCGTGGGGCCAATGAAGATGAGAAAGTACGATTCGAAACAGAACATTTTAATTTTTGGAGGGGCCGGATTCATCGGTTCGAACTGGGCATCGTGGCTGCTGCAGAACACGGATGCCAACGTTCATATCTACGACAATCTGTCGCGCCGAGGGGTGCGCTTCAATCTGGAGAGCCTGAAGAAGATTGCAGGTCGCTCTGGGAGACTGCGGGTGACGGTGGCGGATATTCGCGAAGCCGATGAAGTGGAACGCGCGGTCCGCGACGTGGCCGAGGTCTACCATTTTGCCGCCCAGGTTGCGGTGACGACTTCGGTGCTCGACCCGAGACTCGATTTTGACATCAACCTCCGAGGGACATTCAACGTCCTGGAGGGGATCCGGAAGGCAGGGCATAAGCCGTTCCTGCTGTTCACTTCCACGAACAAGGTTTATGGCGAGTTGGGCGAACATTCGACTACGCTTGCCGGATCTCGTTGGGCATTCCGCGAAATCAAGGGAGTCTCCGAGCTTCAGCCGCTCGACTTCTATTCTCCTTATGGCTGCTCAAAGGGAGCGGCGGATCAGTACGTTCACGACTACGCCCGCATTTACGACATCCCCACTGTTGTGTTCCGTATGTCGTGCATTGCCGGGCCGAGACAGTTTGGAAATGAAGACCAGGGCTGGGTCGCGCACTTCCTTTACTCCGCGATCCAGCAAATTCCACTCGTAATCTACGGGGACGGCCGGCAGGTGCGTGACGTCCTTTGCGTGGACGATCTGGTGCGCGCATTCGATGTGGTGCGCAGCAATGAGACGATCACTCGTGGAAATGTGTACAACGTGGGCGGTGGTCCGGAGAACACGACTTCGCTGCTCGAACTGCTCGCGGAGATCGAAAAGCTCATTGGCACCAAGGTTCAGTACGTCAAAGACGATTCTCGGCCGGGCGATCAATTGGTCTACGTGACCGACTACGGCAAACTCAAACGCCACACCGGCTGGAAGCCGCAGTTCAACGTAAGGCAGACGTTGCTGAAAATTCAGGACTGGTGGAAAAACAACCGCGACATCTTCGAGCCCGTGCGCGTTGCGGAGCCGGTGATGAGCCCAACGCTGCAGGATTTGCAGGGGGCCGCATGAAATTCGCGTTGGTAAATCCGAACTGGGATTTCAGCGGTTCGACATATTTCGGCTGCCGCGATCCGCATTATCCGCTGGAACTGTTGTTCGCCTTCGACAAAATCATCGAGGACGGCCACGAGCCGATGTTGGTGGATGCGCAAACCGACAACCTGACCACCGAAGAGACGAAACGCCGGGTTGACGCATTCGCGCCAGACTTCCTTGTGATTCCTACGGCACCGTCGTATCTGTTCTGGCGGTGTCCTCCGCCGGAAGTTCGCATTCCAAAGGAGTGGTTCGCCCAGCTTGGCGGGAAGGCCGTGAAGGTCGCCATCGGTCCGCACACGTCTGCCACGCCGGCAGCGGCGATCCGCAAGATGGGGTGCGACGTCGGATTGCGCGGCGAACCGGACCAGACCATCCCGGAATTGGCATCGAAGGGATGGGCCGATATCGTCGGCTGCTGCTGGCGAGACGAAAGCGGCATGCACGTGGCGCCCGGATTGGGCGTTACCGACATGAAGTCGCTTAAGGCGCTCACCTTCGAGAACTACAACGTAGAGGCGCACAAGCACCGTCACCATGTGTTCTGGGGTGAAGGTCACGGAGCGGAACTGGAATTTGCACGCGGATGTCCGTGGTCATGCACCTTCTGCAATAAGACGCTCTTCCGCAACAAATTCCGGGAGCGTGACGTCGACGCCGTGCTGGCCGAAGTCGATCGCGTGATAGCGCGCGGCGTGGACTACATCTACTTCATCGACGAAATATTCGGCGTGGGTAAGAACGTGCGACGCCTGCTGGAGGGCATTGCAGAGCGCAATGTGAACATCGGATTCCAGACGCGCATTGATCTCTGGGACGAAGAGACACTCGATCTGCTGGGACGCGCAAGGTGTATCTCCATGGAGTGCGGCATTGAGTCGATCACGGAGGAAGGTCGCGACGAGCTAAACAAAAACTGCAAGATGAACACCGATCGCATCTCGGAACTGCTTATCTATGCGAAGCAGCGGATCCACTGGGTACAGGCGAATCTCATCCTGACTGAGAAGGACAACAAGGAAGAGATCCGTAGATGGCAGGACCATTTAAAGGCTCACGGTGTGTGGGTGAGTGAACCGGTGCCGATGTTCCCATTCCCAGGTTCGCCGCTTTACGTGCAGCTCTTCGGCAATCCGGACGATGACGCATGGGAGCGTGCACATCGTTATTACACCAAGACGTTTTCGGATAAAGGTTACAGCGATATCCAGGAACAGAAACCTGCGACGCTCGAGGATCTTGAATGCGCGTGTTAGTCACCGCTGACACGGTGGGTGGCGTCTGGACATACACGCGCGAGCTCGTGACCGGGCTCGCGAAGCGTGGCGTCGAGGTCACCCTGGTCAGCTTTGGCGAAATTCCAACGAATGCGCAGTCAGAATGGCTGGATGCTTTGCCGGGCGTCGATTTTCGAGCCACGGCTTTCAAACTCGAGTGGATGCAGGAGTCGGCAGACGACTTGATCGCAGCGTCGGAATTCCTGCGCGACATCATTGCCGAGAAAAGGCCCGACCTGCTGCACTTCAGCCAGTACTGTTTCGGCGCCATGGATACTGCGGTGCCGAAGGTCGTGGTGGCGCATAGCGACGTGGTGAGCTGGTGGGTCACCGTTCACGGTGAAGAGCCTCCAACTAACGAATGGATTAAGGGTTACCGCGAAGTCGTACAGAGAGGGCTGGACGGCGCAGACACGGTTGTTGCCCCGTCGAAGTGGATGCTGGGCCAGATCAACGAACTGTACGGAACGCGCAAGAGCGGTACCGTTATCTATAACGGACGCAACCCTGGTCTGTTCAACCCTCATGTCGGCAAAGATGACCTGGTGATCGCCGTTGGCCGGCTATGGGATAAAGCCAAACAGGTATCACTGCTGATGGACGCTTCGCATAAAGTGCCCGTGTGGATCGCCGGCGAAGAGCAGCATCCCGACTCGGCATTCCGTTCCGACCAGAAGCTGCGGGCACGGGGTGTCCGGTTTTGCGGCAAGCAGTCGGAAGCGCAACTGAGACAACTGTTCAGCCGCGCTTCCATCTACGCAGCGACATCGCGGTACGAACCTTTTGGTCTCGCGCCTCTGGAGGCAGCCCTGTCGCGCTGTGCCATCGTTGCCAATGACATTCCCACATTCCACGAGTTATGGGGAGAAACTGCGCTTTACTTCCAGCACAACGATGCCAGGGATCTGGCGCGAAAGCTCGAACGTCTACAGAACGACCCTGAACTGCGCATGACCTATGCAAATCTTGCTTACGGTCGCGCGCGACAGAGATTCACAGCCGAACGCATGGTTGACGACTACATGAACCTGTATCAAACCCTGGTGCCTGCGGGAGTAGCTGTTGCATGAGTAGTCTTCGATTCCACATTTTTGCGCACTCGTGGGTATCTGACTGGAACCACGGGAACGCACATTTTCTGCGTGGTCTGGCGCGTGAGTTGAAGCGGCTTGGCCACTCCGTCCGGTGCTACGAGCAACTGGGCTCGTGGTCGCTCACCAACCTTGTCCGGCAGGAGCGGGACCTTGCCGTTACCGCCATTGACGACTTCCGCCGTGAGTTTCCGGAACTTCCCGTCCAGTTTTACAACAACGACCACACGTTTCCGCAATTCGCCGCGGCACATCTGCGAGACGCCGATGTCGTCGTCATCCACGAGTGGAACGATCCGCAGGTCGTAAATTCCATTCTCGATTTGAAGAAGAAGTACGGATTCAAGGCGCTCTTTCATGACACGCATCATCGTGCCTATACGAATGCCGGCGATATCCTCAAGTTTCGCCTTGACCTGTTCGACGGAGTATTGGCTTTCGGCGAAGCGATTCGCCGTATCTACACAGATGGCTTCGGCATCGCCAAGGCCTGGACCTTCCACGAGGCAGCGGACGTAGAGAACTTCAAACCGATGCGCGTTCGCAAAGAGATCGATGTGGTGTGGGTAGGGAACTGGGGAGACGAAGAGCGGACGCGCGAGTTGCAGGAGTTCCTGGTTCAACCGGCAGCCGACGGAGCCACGCATCGGACGGTAGTGCACGGCGTTCGCTATCCGGACGAAGCGGTGAAGATGCTGAAGGACGCTGGGATTGAGTATCGTGGATACCTGCCGAATCTCAGCGCACCGCGCGTATACGGCGCCAGCAAACTTACGTTGCACGTGCCGCGCCGCCAGTACACCAACGGACTGAGCGGCATCCCGACGATTCGAGTTTTCGAGACGCTTGCGTGTGGCATCCCGCTTTTGTGTTCGCCCTGGGAAGACGTGGAGAAACTCTTCCGTCCGGGGCAGGACTACGTCTGTGTGCCAGACGGCAAGGCGATGCGAGCGGAGATCGAGCACCTTCTCAAAGACGAGAACGCACGTAACCAGATCGCCGCCAACGGTATGGAGACCATCCAAGAGCGCCATACCTGTGGGCATCGCGCGGAGCAGTTGGTCGAGATCTGCCGGGAGTTGGCCGCATGAAAGTCTTCGTCTTCGGATCAAGTATTACCTCGTCATATTGGAACGGCGCGGCAACGTACTATCGCGGCATCTACAAGTATCTGGCGCGGCTCGGATACGACATTACGTTCGCCGAGCCGGACATCTACAAACGTCAGCAGAATCGTGATACCGGCAACATCGATTACGTCGATGTCGTCGTCTATCGAACACCGGACGACATCGAATCACTCCTGGCGCGAGCTGCGGATTGCGATATTGTCATCAAGCACAGCGGCGTTGGCGCGGATGATGAGTTGCTCGAAGCCGGGGTGCTCGAATGCAGGTCGGCGAACACGCGCGTGGCCTTCTGGGATGTGGATGCTCCAGCAACGCTGGCCCGCGTAGAGGGCCATTCAGATGACCCGTTCCGTAAACTCATCCCGCAATATGATTTTGTTTTCACCTACGGCGGCGGGCCACCAATAGTTCGGCATTACTTGAGGTTAGGGGCGCAGAACTGCCATCCGATCTACAACGGTGTGGATCCGGATCACCATCATCCCGTTGCGCGGGATCAAAAATTCCAGTGCGACCTTGCCTTTGTGGGACACCGCCTGCCAGATCGCGAAAAGCGCGTCGAGGACTTCTTCTTCCGTGCGGCGGAACTCGCACCCGAGATGAAGTTTGTACTTGGAGGCGAGGGGTGGGGCGGCAAAAAGCTTCCTTCTAACGTGCGGTGGATCGGGCACGTTGCCACTCATCAGCACAATGTTGTGAATTGCTCGGCGCGAATGGTGCTGAATATCAATCGCGATTCCATGGCAAACGTGGGATTCTCTCCGCCCACCAGGGTTTTCGAAGCGGCAGGCGCGGGAGCTTGTTTGATTACCGACCAGTGGCCCGGTATTGATCATTTCTTCGTGCCTGGCGAGGAGATTCTGGTGGCGTCGTCGGCCAAAGAAATCGTTGAACATCTGCGTTCGCACTCCGTTGAGCAGAGCCATCGCATCGGAGAATCAACGCGGAGGCGCGCGCTTCATGCGCATACCTATCAATTGCGTGTGCAGGCGGTTGATTCCATCCTGCAAGGCAAACCAGAAACGGCGAGCGCCGGTGTTGAAACTGTGGTATCGGCCTAACGCTTACTTGTGCGAGGTTCATCGTTGAAGATCGTCATCTTCGGCCTGTCGATTACATCATCGTGGGGCAACGGCCATGCAACGACGTTTCGTGCGTTGACCAAGGGCCTGCATGCACGCGGACATCGCATTGTGTTTTTCGAGAAGGACGTGGAGTGGTATGCGTCCAACCGCGATATGCCCGAACCGCCGTTCTGCCGCGTTGAGTTGTATGGCGATTATGCTGCGGTCCGATCGAAGGCACTGGCTGAAGTGGCTGACGCGGACGTGGTTGTGGTTGGGTCGTATTTCCCGGATGGCTTACAACTCATTGACGATCTGGCCGATTCGCCGGTTCCGGTGAAGACCTTTTACGACATCGATACGCCAATCACGATTTCACAACTGCGTGAAACGGGCCGCACGGACTACCTTCGCGCCGATCAACTCCCAACTTTTGACTTCTACTTCAGTTTTACAGGCGGGCCGTTACTGGCGGAGATCGAATCCCGTTTCGGTGCGAAGCGCGCCGTGCCGCTGTATTGCGCATTCGATCCAAAGGAGTATCGCAGCTTCAGCGTGAACAAGCGGTTTGCGTGTGACCTCAGTTATATGGGGACGTACGCGCCCGACCGTCAACCGAAAATCGACGAGTTCCTGTGTAAGCCGGCGACGGCGCTGCCGGGCCTTTCATTCATTGTTGCGGGACCGCAGTATCCGAAATCGATTCACTGGCCCAGGAACGTTCGGCGTATCACCCACCTGAATCCCCGTTGGCACGCACGTTTCTATTCATCGTCGCGGCTGACGCTCAACGTGACGCGACGCGACATGGTGCAGGCCGGTTACTCGCCCTCCGTGCGCCTCTTCGAGGCTGCCGCCTGTGGTGCAACGATCGTGTCGGACAACTGGCCCGGTCTTAATACTTTCTTTACGCCGGGAGAAGAGATCCTGTTGCCAACTTCAGGCGACGACGTGGTGCGGCTTCTCACCCATGCTGCGCGGGCGGAACTAGCTGAGATCGGAAAACGGGCGCAGGAGCGCGTGCTCGCGGAACACACAAACAGCAAGCGGGCAGAGGAGTTTGAATCCTATGTCCAATCGGTGGGAACGCCGAACATACCGGAGATTGCGCCCGCTCTCAGCACCGCGTAGGTATGCGCAGTGCGCCAACATACACCCCTCCAAGTGCATCAGAAGTAATGACCGCTGATGGCAAGCGGAATCCCATATTTTTCCTAGCGAGGGGTGCTATGAGGATTGGCCTCATTGTTCCTCCGTTCATTTCTGTGCCACCCAGAGGGTACGGCGGAACGGAATTGTTCGCTGCCCATCTTGCGGAAGGCCTTAGTCAACTTGGGTTTGATGTTGTTGTTTACACCAATGGGGAGTCGACCGTCCCGGTGGAAAGGCGCTGGATTTACCCCGAAGGCAAGTGGCCCTTGGATGGAGAAATCCATTCAAGCCTTCGCGATATCAACCATGGCGCCTGGGCGGTACGCGATGCTGTGGAGTCATGCGACCTGATTCACCTGAACAATGCACCGGGGATCGTACACTCCCGGTTCTCCAACGTGCCGTTCGTCTATACGATTCACCACGCGCGCGAAGATGGCCTGAGCCAGTTCTATTCCTTCTACCCTGATATCTGGTATGTCTCCATCAGCGAGTTTCAAAAGAAGCTCGAAAACGTACCGAAGATCCGCACCATTCATCACGGGCTTGAGGTTTCTCAGTATCGCGTCGGCGATGGGCAGCGCTCGTATCTGACTTTTTTGGGACGTATTGCTCCCATGAAGGGAGCCCATAACGCGATCAAGGTCGCCAAGCGTACCGGAATTCCACTGAAGATTGCGGGCGAAGTGCAGCCGATGTACCAGGAGTACTTCGAGAAGGAAATCAAACCGCACATTGATGGCAAGTTCATCGAATTCATTGGCGAAGCCGATCACGACGCCAAGAACGAGCTACTGGGTAATTCCATCGGACTGCTGTTTCCGATTGAGTGGGACGAGCCCTTTGGGCTGGTCATGATCGAGAGCATGGCTTGCGGCACCCCGGTATTCGCGTTCCCGGGTGGTTCGGTCGCGGAAGTCGTGCAGGACGGTGTTTCCGGCTACATCTGCACCTCCGTGGAGCACATGGCGGAGCGAATCGCAAAAGCTGGAGATTTCAAGCCTGATCTTGTCCGGGCGTACGTAAACGAGAATTTCTCCATCGAAAAGATGGTCAAGAGTTATGCCGACCTCTACCTTGAGATTGGCGGCGTGTCGCCGGTGCTTCATTCGGATCTCAATGAGCCCAACGAACAGGCAGTAGCATGACGAATCGAACGATGGTGACTGAGCGCGACCTGGTCCCGATCCCCGTCCCGTATTCTGCACAAGCAGAGTTCCAGATGATGGGTCCGCGCAAGGTGGACAACCTCACCTTGATCGATGGCAAGACCTTCCTGGCGACGAGAGTGTCTGGTGACATTGCGCCTCCGGGCGCGCCGGACACAGGCTTCTTCCATGACGACACGCGTTTTCTCAGTTTCATGGAAATGCGCGTCGGCGGCCTGCGCACGGTACTCCTGTCGTCGAATACCGAAAAGACGTTCCTGTCGCAAATCGAACTGACCACCTCGAACATTCACCTGCGCGATTCGTTCGACCTGCCCGAGAACACGATTCACATTCGCCGTGAGCAAATGCTCAGCGGTGACGCGCTCTTCGAACACATCACCTTCGAAAACTTCAACCTGAACAGCGTCGAGTTCAGGGTAGAGATCGAATACCAGGCCGATTTTGTCGATGTGTTCCAGGTCAGAGGTATGGGCCGGAATCAGCACGGCCAATACTTCCAGCCGGTCGTGAAGGAGAGCTCCATCGGGTTCTATTACCGCGGCCGCGACAATGTCCTGCGACACACACTCGTAGAGATGGAACCTGCACCGGCAGCCATCGAAGACGGAGTGGCGCGATGGGAAGTCAAGCTGGACTCCCTCCAGCGGATGGAATTCAACATTCGGGTCCGGGCGGTCGTGGAGAACTCGCGCGCGGCGGTGTCGAAGGGCGGTTTCGACGAAAACCTCCAGCGACGTCGCGAGAACTTCCATAAATGGGAGCAACAGGCGACCCAGTTCAAAAGCAGCAACGACGTATTTGACGCCACCCTGCACACATGCGTCAGCGACTTCCACGCGCTGCAAATTCCGGACGGCGACGAGCATGTAATCGCCGCAGGTATTCCGTGGTTCGCGACAATGTTCGGGCGCGACTCCATTATTGCCGCATACCAATCGTTATCGTTAAACCCGACGTTGGCGGCCGAGACACTGCGCGTCCTCGCGCGCTACCAGGGTAAGGAATACAACGACTGGCTCGACGAAGAGCCGGGAAAGATTCTGCATGAGTATCGCCAGGGCGAGATGACGCGTTCTGGCGAAATGCCGTTCGGTCCCTACTACGGCAGCATTGACGCCACTCCCCTGTGGCTCATCCTTCTCGGCGAAACCTGGAACTGGACGGCAGACGAGGAACTGATCGGCGACCTGTTGCCGGCCGCGTACAAGGCCCTCGACTGGATCGACAACTACGGCGACCTCGACGGTGACGGCTTCGTGGAGTATTTACGGCGTTCCAAGCGCGGCTTGATCAACCAGGGTTGGAAAGATTCCTGGGATGCCAACATGCATCGCGACGGCAAGGTCGCTACTCCGCCGATCGCTTTGGTCGAGGTGCAGGGGTACGTGTATGACGCGAAGTATCGCATGGCGTCGCTGTTGCGCTCCTTCGGGGATTCCGACCGCGCCGACAGACTGAAGAAAGACTGCACCGAAATGGCAAAGCGTTTCGAGAAAGCCTACTGGATGCCGCAACGCGGCTTTTACGCTATGGCGCTCGATTCCGAGAAGAAACCGCTGGAGGTGATCTCCTCCAATCCGGGACACCTTCTCTTCACGCGTATGATCGGCCGCGAGCGTGCCCGGTCGATCGTGAACCGTCTCATGCGCTCCGACATGTTCAGCGGATGGGGATGGCGCACCATGTCGTGCGACGAGAGCGTCTTCAATCCATTGAGCTACCACCGCGGTTCGGTGTGGCCGCATGACAATTCGCTGATCGCCCACGGCATGGCGCTGAATGAATTCCGTGCTCCCGCCCTGCGTCTGTTTTCCACGCTCTTCCAGGCTGCGCTCACGTTCCGCGACTATCGACTGCCCGAGTTGTTTTGCGGAGTCCAGCGTCGCGAGCACGATGTCCCTGTTCATTATCCCGTTTCGTGTTCGCCGCAGGCATGGGCGTCGGGCGCGCTGTTCCTGATTCTGAACTCGCTCCTTGGAATTCGCCCGAGCGCTCCGCGCAAAGAAGTGAACATCATCAATCCGGTGCTGCCGGAGTGGCTCGACCACCTGCACATCCGGAACCTCAGAATCGGCAATAGCCGCGTGGGTCTGGACTTTTCACGGCGCGGGGAACGCACATTCTGCAATGTCGTCGATGTGGAAGGCGACAAGTGCGTGGTCAACGTTGTGTTCAAAAAGCAGTGACCAAGCCACTGATTTACACTGACATCAGCATTCATCTTGGAGGACGGAATGGCGCAAGTGAAGATCACGATTCGCCCCAATGGGCCTTATCGTGTGGAAGCCCCCGAGGGCAGCATCGAGTTGATTAATCCGGACGGAACGCCAGTTGACCTGACCGGCAAGCCGGCATTTTCGCTGTGCCGCTGCGGCGCAAGCGTGAACAAGCCCTTCTGCGACGGGACACATTCGAAGATCGGTTTTCAGGCTGCGGAAGCTGCGGTCAAGAAGGAAGCAGGTTCGAGCGTCCCGCCCGGACCCGGAACTCCGGCCAAGGGCTAACTGGACAAGAGGTACACGACCGCGGGCAGTGCGCTCGCGGTTTTCGTGTTTAGTGGATCGTCTTCGACTTCCGCGACATGTAATCCATCAGCAGATACTGCCCAAGCGTATACGGCGTGGTGAAGTAGGCTTTGCCGCGACACATCTCTGTGACTTTCTGCACGAACTGCACTAGTCCATAATCGGACGCAAGCATGAACGTGTTGATCATCACGCCCGCGCGCTTGCATTTCGAAACTTCCTCCAGTGTCTGGCTCACGACGAGCGGATCGAGTCCGAATGCGTTCTTGTAGATGCGCCCGTCTTCCAGCGTAAGCGCCGAGGGTTTCCCGTCGGTGATCATCACGATCTGCTTCATGTCCTTGCGCTGTTGCTTGAGGATGCGCTGAGCCAGTCGAAGCCCTTCGCGTGTGTTCGTGTAGTACGGTCCAACCTTTACGCGTGCTAGTTGCGATAGCGGAATTTCCTCCGCGGAATCGTGAAACAGAATCAGCGACAACGAATCTCCCGGATACTGGGTCCGGATCAGTTGCGACAACGCCATCGCCACTTTCTTCGCGGGAGTGAATCGGTCTTCTCCGTACAGGATCATCGAGTGCGAGCAATCAAGCATCAACACCGTCGCGCACGACGACTGATACTCGCACTGGTGCACCTGTAGATCGGAGTATTCGATATTCAGCGGCAGGGTGAGTCCCTCGCGCTGAATCGCATTCGACAATGTCGCCGTGATATCCAGGTTCAGGGTGTCGCCGAACTCGTACGTCTTGGACGAACCGCTCGCCTCAATGCCGGTTGCGAGGTCGCGTGTGTCATGGCGCCCGAAGCTCGATTTGCCCAGCGATCCCAGCAACTCGCGCAGCGTCCGATAGCCAAGGAAGTCCAGGCTCTTGTCCGTAATCTCGAATTTCGCCTGCGTTTCCGACTGACCCACTTGCCCGCCGACGCTCGGGTTCTGCGCCGGATCGTGCGGTTGGTCAATGGATATGTAGTCTTCCTGTTGCATGCGTTGAATGATCTGCTCGATCAATTCATCGAGCTTTCCTTCGAGCATCATTTCTTCGATCTGCTGTTGCATCTGTTCGTCGAAAAGTTCGCCGCTCATCAGCGCCTGCTCGATGGCTTTCTTCAGTTCCTCAAGCGTCTGCTCCATGTCGCGCATGTCGTACATGCCATATGAATTCTGGAACCCGCTCTGGAGCAGATAGTCCGACAACGCGTTGAGCAGGTCTTCCATGCTCATCTCGCCCGCCGGATCGGGTACGTATTTTGTATAGCGAATACGCTTCACGACTAGTTGTAGCCTCGCTTGTTGCGGAACGGGAGTTCATCGCGATACCGTTCACGGTCTCGAGTGTCGCGTTCCGGTTGCCGTGCCTGGGGTTGGCGTTCTCCGGCGGAGAAGACTCGCTCTTCATTGCGGCCAATCCGCTTGTGCGCGTGCAGGCCTTCAAGGACGAACTCAGCCGCCGATACCTGTATCTCCGCAGGATCCTTGGCGTGGATCCCGAGTGTGCCGAGTTTCTCGTTCAGCCCCTGAATGTCCCTCAACGTTTTCGCCAGCTCAGCAGCAGAGGCCGTGTCCGACATCTGGATGTTCCCGCCGAGGTCGAACCACTGGATGACCTGCTGCATATTCACACCGTGGAAATACTGATCGTAGGTCCCGGCGATAGCGGCGCGAATCAATTCACGCGCGACCGTGTCGGCACCCTTTACTTCGCCCTCGTACTCGAGTTCCAACTTCCCGGTGATGGCGGGCATGGCGGCATAGATGTCGCCCATGCGCGGCACCACGCGGTTCTCGCCATTGCGTAACGCTCGCCGCTCGGCGTTGGAAATCACGTTCTCCAGGCATGAAATCGGAAGCCGCTGACTCACACCGGAGCGCTTGTCGATTCGCTTGTCGTCGCGGGCGCAGAAGGCGATTCGCTCGATCACTTCCGCCACGTACTTCGGAATACTCAACTCGTGCCCGTTGCGTTGTGCCCACGCTTCCTGTGCAGTGATGGAGATTCCTTCCTCCACCGTCGCTGGGTAATGCGTACGAATCTCCGAACCAATACGGTCCTTCAACGGCGTGATGATCTTGCCGCGAGCCGTGTAGTCTTCCGGGTTGGCGCTGAATACCAGGGCGACATCCAACGGCAGACGCACCGGATAGCCCTTAATCTGCACGTCGCCTTCCTGCATGATGTTGAACAGGCCGACCTGGATCTTTCCGGCGAGATCGGGAAGCTCGTTGATGGCGAAGATCCCGCGGTTGGCGCGAGGCAGCAGGCCGTAGTGCACTGTCATCTCGCTCGAGAGTTCGTGGCCGCCCTTCGCCGCTTTGATCGGATCGATGTCGCCGATCAGGTCGGCGATGGTCACGTCCGGTGTAGCCAATTTTTCTACGTAGCGGTCGTCCGCCGAGAGATACGCAATCTTTGTTGCGTCTCCGCACTTGGCAATCAGCTCGCGGCAACGCCGGCAGATCGGTTCGTAAGGATTGTCGTGGATCTCGCATCCCTCTATGTAGGGCGTGGCTTCATCGAGAAGGGAAGTCAGGGCTCGCAGGATCCGGCTCTTCGCCTGTCCGCGCAAGCCTAGCAGGATGAAGTTATGCCGCGAGAGGATTGCATTAACGATCTGTGGAATTACCGTATCTTCGTAACCGACGATTCCGGGGAAGACGTTCTCACCTTTTTCGCGCAATCTTGCGATCAGGTTCTCACGCATCTCGTCTTTCACACGGCGGGAGCGCAGGCGGGACTCAGAAAACAATTCGCTTTGGCGAAGTTCGCCAAGCGTCCGGGGATAACTCATAAGGCCGGGGACCTCACCCACTTTGATGCGATTCTACCCCATGTAGCACCTGAAAAGAGATGCCGCCGGTCCCTGAAAGTGCACGAATTACCGCGGAAAGACCGGCTCATGTTTTCTTCACAGGCGAAGCCTTGACTTCATCCTTCATACCTAATACAAGCAGCCCATGCGACTTGCAGGGAAAGTAGCTGTAATTACCGGAGCCTCCATGGGTATTGGGGAGGCGATTGCCAGGCTTTTTGTTGAAGAAGGAGCCCGGGTGGTCCTCAGCTCCCGTGACGAGGCCCGTGTTGAGGCTGCTCGGCAACGGATCGGGCATCAGGATCGGACGCTTGGACTGTTCTGTGACGTCCGCAACCGCGAGGACCTCGAACGTCTCATGAGCCTCACGCTGCATAACTTCGGCGGCCGGGTGGATATCTGGGTCAACAATGCGGGTTATGGTCTTGCCGATTCCATCGAGATGATGGACATGGACGCTTGCCGTGCCATGTTCGATACCAACCTCTATGGCGCGATTCAGGGAATGCAGGTCGCAATCCCCGTCATGGTCAGGCAGGCCTCGGGAACCATCATCAATATCTCCAGCGTCGCCGGACACATTCCCGTTCCCTACAAAGGCGCCTACAGTGCGACGAAGTTCGCCCTCAACGCGATCGGCAAGGCGGCCCGGGTGGAACTGCACGGGAGCGGCGTAAACGTGCTCACGGTCTGTCCGGGTTACATCGCTACCAACTTCTCGAAAAATGTGGTGCGTGGGCGCGAACGCAAACATCTCGGTCCGTCGGTTCGAAAGGGACCGTCGCCAGACGTGGTAGCCCTCGCTACTCTCGACGGGTACCTGAAAGGGAAGCGCGAGGTCGTGGTTCCCCGGCGTGACGGGTGGATCGTTAAGGCCTACCAGATTTGGCCGGGCGCAATTGAGCGCGCGATGCGGAAAATGATCTACGCCGGCGAGGAAGTCACAGTCGAAAAGGCAGCGGGAAAGTAGCTAAAACTCCAGTTCATCGAGAAATGCCTGCATTTCACTTTCGGCGTGACGATTGCCCGTCCTACCGGCGGCGGTGATCCCCTGCTGAAGCATGGCCTTGGCCTCATCGGTGCGTTCGGCCTTCGCGAGCGCCTGCGCCGCCATGAAGTAAGCGTTGGCGTAATCGGGATTGACGGCCAGAAGCTTCTTGAACTCCGCTACTGAAGAATCCACGTCACCTTTGTTGGAGTACTCCATCGCCAGGCCGTAGCGGGCGAGTTGATTGTTGGGGTCCTGGGTAAGTAAGTCCTTCAGCATCTCCATCCGGTCCATAGGCAGCTCATTCTAATTCAGGCGAAGCATCGAGAGAATCCACAGGCTGGAATGAGTAGAATCATGGATTCATGCCTTGTCCCTTTTTCATTCCACTGGAGCGCTTCGACGACGCTGGATGGGCGCATCCTCTTCGACTGCCGCTTGGCGCTGGGTTTCGAGGCTCGTGTTGTGCGCCCGGAGCGGAAGGCTATCAACCGACCGACGAGGAACTGAAGTCGGGCTGCAATCTCGGTTATGCCCGCACTTGCCCTCGGCTGCCACACGATCGCGACGCCGATGCAGTTCGCTTCTCGGTCCAACGCGAGCGAGACGGCCAGATTTCAATCTGTTATGTTTCAGAGTTGGACTATCTGCCGGCAGAGCACGGCATGTTGCATTACCAGGTTGCGGAACGGCGCTGGGTTCAACCCGCGCGCAATGTTCGCATCATGCCTTTGGCAGAATGTTTTCTGAACTCGTATTTGGATAGGAAAGGGAAGAACCATGGCTGAAGCCACCTTTGAGACGACGGGCAGGCCTGTACGCGAATCGCAATCGGAAATGTCGGAGGTTGTGCTTCCCAATGACGCCAACCCTCTCGGGGCGTTGCTTGGCGGACGCCTGATGCACTGGATCGACCTTGCAGGCGCGTTGTCGGCGCACCGTCACGCCAAGAGCTACGTGGTAACGGCGTCCATCGATCATCTGGATTTCCTTACCCCCGTCCACGTTGGTGATCTCGTGATCCTTCGTTCGACCGTGAACCGGGCGTTTCACACTTCCATGGAAGTTGGCGTGAAGGCTTTTGTGGAGAACTACATCACCGGCGAACGACGGGTCGTAAGCACAGCCTATCTCACCTTCGTTGCCGTCGATCGCCACGGCCGCCGTCGGGCTGTGCCCCCGGTGATTCCCGAGACCGACGAGGAAAAGCGCCGTTTTGAGGACGCCGGCCGGCGTCGCGAGCACCGCGTGGCAGAACGTGCCCGCAAGGCGCCGGCTTAGATCGCTCACACAGCAAAAAGGCGCGAGCTTTTCGGCCCGCGCCTTTCATTTTGCCCGGTGAAACTAGGTGATGCTTGTCTCCTCGTAGGTTCCGTACACCTGCCGGAGTGCGTCGCAGATTTCGCCCACTGTGGCGTACGCGCGAACTGCCTCGATGATGTAAGGCATGGTGTTCGCGTCGGAGATGCTGCCGTCGGCCTTCACCTTTGGTTCCTGGGCAGCAGCTTTCTTCAGGGCCTCCAGACGGCGTTGAACCTCTTCGTTCGAACGACGCGCCTTCAAGGCTTTCAGCTTGTCCATCTGCTGATGACGCACGGTCTCGTCGATGTAGAGGATCTGCGGCGGTTCCTCTTCAATTGTGAACTCGTTAGCACCGACGATGACTTTCTCGCGGGCTTCGGCGGCGCGCTGGAACTGATAGCTGGCCTCGGCGATCTCTTTCTGCGGATATCCGCGTTCGATGGCCTTCACCATCCCGCCCATTGCGTCGAGCTTCTCGAAGTAGTCGAAGGCGCCCTTTTCCATATCCAGCGTCTGCCGTTCCACGAAGTACGAGCCCGCCAGCGGATCGATGGTATTCACCACGCCGGTTTCATAGGCGACGATCTGTTGTGTACGCAGCGCAATGCGGACGGCGTCTGCGGTCGGTAGCGCGAGCGCTTCGTCGTACGAATCCGTATGCAGCGACTGCGTTCCGCCGAGCACGGCCGCGAGCGCCTGGATCGCGACACGCGCGATGTTGTTCATCGGCTGCTGTGCCGTAAGTGACACGCCGGCAGTCTGGGTGTGGAATCGCATCAGCCACGTGCGTGCCTGCTTCGCGCCGAAGCGGTCCTTCATCAGGCGATACCAGATCTTCCGGGCGGCACGATATTTCGCGATCTCTTCAAAGAAGTCGTTATGAGCGTTGAAGAAGAAGCTCAGGCGCGGACCAAATTCGTCGACATCCAGTCCCCGGCGGCGCGCCCATTCCACATACTCGACACCGTCGTAGATGGTGAACGCGAGTTCCTGGAGTGCCGTCGATCCGGCTTCGCGGATGTGGTATCCGCTGATCGAGATGGTGTTAAAGCGCGGCGTGAACTTCGAGCCGAATTCAAAGGTATCGATCACGAGGCGCATCGACGGCGCAGGCGGGTAGATGTACTCCTTCTGCGCAATGTATTCCTTGAGGATGTCGTTCTGGATAGTGCCGGAGACCTTCTTCCAGTCAGCCCCCTGTTTTTCGGCGACCACCAGGTACATCGCCCAGAGGATCGAGGCGGGCGAGTTGATGGTCATCGAAACGGTCGTCTTCTCCAGGTCGATTCCGGAGAAGAGAATTTCCATGTCCTCCAGAGAATCAATCGCAACGCCGCACTTGCCGACTTCGCCTTCGCTGAAGAAGTGATCGGAGTCGTAACCCATCAGGGTAGGGAGGTCGAACGCCACCGAAAGACCGCCGCCTCCGTGTGCGAGCAGATACTTATAGCGCTCGTTCGTCTCCTCGGGAGAGGCGAACCCCGAGAACTGGCGCATGGTAAACAGCTTGCCGCGATACCCTGACGCGTGAATGCCGCGGGTATACGGGGGCTGTCCCGGGTATCCGAGATACTGGTCGTAGTTCCAGTCCTCCGGCAAGTCGGCCTCGGTGTAAAGACGGCGGATCGGCACGTTGGAGATGGTGCTGAAGCGGGCATTTCCGTTCTCGTCGAGGTTGGTGCCGGTGGGGGCGCCAATCGGCTTCTCCGGTGACTTCTCGAGCAATGGAGCTAACGTTCGTTCGGCCCACTGACGTTCTGATTCCGAAGGCTGGCGGCCTTCGAAAACGTCCTGAATGGCCGACTCACGGACCTGCTTATTGTCTGAATTTTTAGGAGCCATAAGTGCGGGTTATATAACCCTAGATCATAAGAGATGCCCGTTTCATGAGCAAGGAGGCGCGATTTTGCGACTACCGCCCCGTCCCGGTACTCGCCGGCTTTCCCAGCAATCCTTCGATCTGGCGTAAGTGATTGATATCGTGCCCGGCTGCGAGTTTCACGATAGCCTCCACCGTCTCCTTGCCTCGCTCCGAGTGCATTCCGTATTTGTTCCACTCTGCCTGTGACAGCGACTCGTACAGGCGGAGATTGTTCTCCCGGGCGGCGGTGAACGCCGCAAGCGTGGGCTCAAGTTCGCGCGAGTTATACCGGAACGCCTGTTGCCAGCGATCCTGGTCGAACGCAGGAATCGGCACGCCGTCTTCTGCTCCGAGAACCACCCGCACGCGATACCCCAGCACGATCTCCACATCTGACAGATGCGCCACCTGCTCCATGGCCGACCACTTGTTCGGCTCAGGACGTCTGCGCAACTCCGCATCCGCCACAGCCGTTGTGAGCTGCCGAAGCAGTGTCGGAGTGGCCTTAAGAACCTGTAAGAAGTCTTTGCCTTCCAGATACGACGTCAGTCGAGCGATGTACTGCTGGGCGGTCTCTTGCATAAAAATGCCTCGACACGAGCCTACCAGATGAGGCGCGTTCGAGGCATTCGATGGGACAGGCGACCTTATTGACGGTGCCGCTTTACACCGCGTGCATCACCTTGTGTTCATGCGTCTGCTCTTCGAACTGGTGTGCTTCCCAGTAGCCAAGTGACGCATAGTACAGCGCCTTGTCATAAAACTGGGCGATGAGTTGAAGCAGTTCAAATTCGCTGCGCAACTGTATTCCCGAGTCCTCCACCACCTCGGATTCCAGGAACTCCCAGAGCGTCTGCTTGGTAAGTAGCAGGCCCCACATGAAGTCATGGAACGGCACGCCCTGCTCGAAGCGGCGCTTTCCGAGATTCGTATAGGTCAAGAAAATGTCGTGCTCTGTTTTGTCATTCAGCCAATCCGAAAGGTTCTTGTACACCTCGTGGACACGGTTCTGAAGCTCCGCGTGAGGTACAAGCTTTCTCAGTTCGGCACATTTACTGCTGGTTTCAACCTTGTGTATGAGTGCTCGGGCAAGTTGGTCGGAGTGGGTCTCGATCAGGCGAACGAGTTTCAGGGCGATCATGGCGCCTCCTGCAACAGACCACCGATTGCCCTCATTCTCGTCCGAGGCGAAACGCTTCGCAGTGACGCCGAACACGTGGCTTTGGCCACTCCGGATTGCCCGGCTCACATACCCGGATCATTTACAACTGCTTCTCGCGCGACATCTCCCACGCCTTCGAGTATTTCCAGGACACATACACCGCGTGATACATGTGCAACAGCAGCCCTTCCCGCCCGTCCAGGAATCCCAGTCGCACGAAATAGTTGTAGATGAACGTGAACACCGGCCGCAGCACGATGTCGATAAAGCTGAATCCGCGCGGACGTTTCCCGACCACCTTCTTCGCACCAAGCGATGAATATCGGTTCATGTGATCGAGATACAGCGTCAGCGTCGGGTAGGTGTAATGAATCATGGGGTTCTTTGTGCGAACCACCGGACGCCCACTCTTCAACTCGTACCGATCATGCGGATCATGTCCCGTCGAGTATCCATCCCCGCAGCGGAAGAGCCTCAACTTTGGATCGGGATAGAAGCCGCCGAAGCGCATCCAGCGTCCCATGAACAGGTTCTTTCGTGGAATCGCATACCCCTGATCAAGGTTTGCGGCCACGGCCTTCCGCACTTCTTCGGCCAGACCCGGCGTAACCTCTTCGTCTGCATCCAGCGCCAGTACCCAATCCTGCGTACAGAACTCGAGCACGTAATTTTTCTGCGCGACGTACCCGCGCCAGGGTTCATGAATGACCTTGGCTCCGTATTCTCGGGCGATGTCACAGGTCCGGTCTGTTGAGCCGGAGTCCATCAACACGATCTCATCGGCCCAGCGGACCGCCTCAAGCGTCCGCGCAATATTCTTTTCTTCGTTATGCGCCACGATGGCGACGGAGAGACCCATAAGGATTGTTCCGCGATGAAGGCGCATTATCTCACACGAAGATTCATCGTCGCCGCGACCGCACGCACCTCATCGTGACTCATCACACAACGAAAAAGGAGAGGCATTGGCCTCTCCCGTTGAGGGTTGGATCTTTGGTTCTGGCGTTGTGAACGCCTGTTTGGATTGCCGCAAAGAGTATCGCAATACGATGTATCAGTAAAGCGGGATTTCATGTTCCAGAAAAAGAAAATGCCCGGAGCCGAAGCCCCGGGCTCGAAATGCAAACTTGCTTATTTGTTCGGTTGCTGCTGAGGAACCGGCTGTTGACCCGGCACATTGGTGTTGGGAACCACACCCGGCATCTGCGGCGTTCTTTTGACGTTGCCGCTTTCGGCGTCGACGATGTCGATTCCGTAATTGGTAAGCGTCATGCCGGTGGCGCGGTCAAGGTCCACTCGCGACTTCTCGTAAGCGGCCATCGCCGAAACCAGCCCCGATTGTGACTGCGTCAGGTCGCGCTGTGCTTGCAGCACCAACGTGTTCGTCGACGCCCCGAGCGCATACTTCTTCTGCTCGGCGTCAAGGCTCTCGCGGGCCAGGTCCACGGCCTTGCGGGCGGCTTCCACCCGGGCGCGGTTCTGGGTCAGCGTGAACTGAGAGTTGCGAACGTCAATGCGGATCTGGTTCTGCTGTTGCTGCAAACGCATCTGCGCCTGCTGCAGTTCCAGTTCGCTTCGCACCTGGTCAGCTTGTGCCGCACGGTTGCGGATCGGGATCTGGATGTTCAATCCAATGCCCTTATCCGGCGCGATACTTTCAAACAAGTTGCCGAAAGTGCCGCCGTAGCTGATCGGGTAAGTGACATTCGGAGTGGCCGTACCACCCAGGCCAGAGAAATTCGGATTGATGTTGCCGCCGACTGACGAAGCGCCGTAGTAGGCAAACACGTCAACGCTTGGCAGTAATCCGTTGCGGACCGCCTTGTTGCTGATTTGCCGGTTCTGAAGGTCGATACGCGAGCTAGCCAACTCGGGACGGTGCGCCAGTGCGTCGTTGATCAGGTCTTCCGTTGGAACCACCTGCTCGACGGCTGGAATCGACATCGTGTCCGTCGGGATCACCGGGGCGCCGGCCAGCGTTGCATCCGTCAGGTTGCGGCTGATTGCGTTCTTCATCAGCAACTGCTGCAACTGGAGGTTGGTCTGAGAAACGATCAGGTCCTGATTGCGGGCCGCAAGTTCGGACTGTGCGCGCACAATCTCGATCGGAGCCAGGGTCCCGATTTCAACCTGCTTCTGGTTGTCGGCCAGCGTCTTTTCCGCCAGCGCAACGGACTCCTGTTTCACCTTGACGTCTTCATACGCGTTGACCAGGTCCCAGTAGATATTCTGGATCTGGACAACCGTCGAAATGATCTGCTGACGGAAGGCGATGTCCGAAATCTCGCGGTTGTTCTTCGCGATGCGGATGTTGCGCGTGTTCAAGTTCCAGCCGAGTCCCTGCAACAGGCGCTGCGAGACGGTGGCGCGGAAGTTGCTGGCGAGTTGAGGAGTCAGATAGTTAAAAGAGCTGTTGGTTGACGTGCGGGTATTGTTGAAGCCCACTGATAACGACGTGCCCGTGGCAAACCCCTGGTTGTACGAGAAGTTGCCAGTTCCGGTGTGCTGACGAACGATAGGCACACCGGTGAACGGGTTCGTCGATTGGCTGCCGCTTTGTCCCACGGAAAGCGTGCCGCTCAGACTTGGGTCGAACGATGGCAAAGAGGGGCCGCCGCCGAGGGTCGAGGATACGATGCCGCTGGAACCAGCGCCCGCGCCGCCCGCACCCGTGCTCGTGCCGCCTGCGCCGCCGCCCGTTGCCCCCGATCCGATATTGCCTACGCCGCCGCCGGGAGTGCCCGATACCACGCCGGTATTAACGCCGCGCAACGATGCTCCCGCCTTCGAACGAAGGATGTCCGTGTCGGCGATGGAGAGGTTGAAACGCGCAATCGCGATATCCAGGTTGTTCTCGAGCGCAAGGGCAATTGCATCCGATAACGAGATGTAGATCTTGCCGTCGCGAACGGCCTGGTCGATGCGCGGGCTATTGGAAAAGTTCGGCGGCGGCACTTCCCGTGCCGTGAACGGAGCTATGAAATTGAAGATATGGGATTTCGGCTTGCTGTAATCTTCCGCCGAGTACGCATGACCCGAACTGGTTTTCTGTTGAGTTGCATTGCTGGTTTGCGCCTGCGCAAGACCGGCGAGCGCCAAAACCATGCCAAGAGCTGAAAACAAACTACGACCCAAGAAGCGCATTCGCTCTTCTCCAAATAAAAATACTTCTCTAAGACTGCCCAAATCCCAATTCGTCAACCGTTGATACGCAAACTGCCGCCGGATTGTTCAAGAAATCTGCTGGAATTCTTCCGCAGTGAGCTTGAATTTGGGTTTAGGAAACAAATTAGTATATCTGACGGACCAAGTCGTTAACGGCCATTGTTGTTTGGGTTGCAAATTGAGAACACCCGCGTCAACGCCGGAAGTTGCGGCACAGGAACGTGAATTTGGCACGTAATTTCAAATTGGAACTCGCCTACGACGGAACCGACTTCTCCGGATGGCAGGTCCAGCCCGGTCGAAGCACCGTGCAGGGCGCTCTCGCGGGCGCTATCGAGCGCGTCACCCGCGAACAAGTTACCGTCCATGGTTCGGGACGAACCGACGCCGGTGTTCATGCATTGGGACAGGTGTCGGCATTCCTCTCCGAGTCGCCCATTCCGCCCTCCAACCTCGCCATCGCTCTGAATGATGCCCTTCCATCCACCATTCGAGTTACCTCCGCCGAAGTCGTTTCCATGGATTTCCATCCGCGCAAGTGTGCGCGAGCCAAAACTTATCGTTATCGGATTTATCGCGAGGCGGTCTGTTCACCTTTCGTGGCGCGCTACGTCTATCACCACCCCTGGCCTCTCGATGAAGTTGCCATGATCAACAGCGCCAGGCAGGTTGAGGGTGAATTCGACTTTACCTCCTTCGCTGCGGTGGACCCCGATCGCGCCCGGCGGATCGCCGAAGCCAATGACGATGACGAAGACGCTCCTTCGAATATCCGCACCATTTTTTCCTCAACCTTCAGGCGCCAAGGAGACGAGTTGATCTACGAGGTCCGTGGCACAGGCTTTTTGCACCACATGGTGCGGAATCTCGTAGGCACGTTTCTTTTGGTCGGAAAGGGATCGCTGCTAGCAACCGACATTCCTTCGATCCTCGCCGCGCGCGAGAGGTCCGCCAACCCCGGCGCCACGGCTCCGGCAAGCGGACTTGTGCTGGTCAATGTAGAGTATTAGCCGCAAGGAAGTGTCATGAATCCCCAGACTGACCTCGCGCAGTCCGTTCTGATTTCGCGCAATCCAGCGGATGGTACGGTCGTCGGAGAATTGCCCGTTGCGACTGCGGTGCACGTACGGGAAGCCGTCGCCCGTGCGCGGGTTGCGCAACCAGCCTGGCAGCGCATCGGAGTTCGCCGCCGCCTTCAGATTTTGCAGCGCTTTCAAGGTCTGTTGTTGAAGCGTAAGAAAGAAGTCGCTGAGCTGATTGCCCGCGAAGCCGGAAAGCCCGTCGCTGAAGCGATTACGTCGGAAGTCCTGGTTGTGCTCGATGTCGTTCGCTTTCTGCGTCGCTATGCGTATCGCGCGCTCCGCCCGGAACCCGTCCCGCACGGGAACCTCATCCTCAAAGCCAAGCATGGACGCATCATTCGCGAGCCGTTTGGGGTCATCGGCATTCTTGCGCCTTGGAATTACCCATTTTCTACTCCGGCGGTTGAGTCCCTCGCGGCGCTGGCTGCCGGAAATGCTGTAGTGCTCAAACCCTCGGAGTTCACGCCGATGGTCGCCGTCGAACTTGGGCGTCTGTTGCACGAGGCTGGCGTCCCCGCAGACGTTTTCTCAATCGTCATCGGTGAGGGCGCCACTGGCGCGGCTCTCGTCGAAGCCGACGTAGACAAAATCATCTTCACCGGAAGTGTCGCGACCGGAAGACGCGTGGCAGAAAGTGCGGCACGGCGTTTGATTCCGGTAGTGCTCGAACTCGGCGGCAAAGACGCCATGCTCGTTTTCGACGACGTGGACATAGATGTCGTCGCCAGCGGAGCCGTTTGGGGTGCTTTCATGAACGCCGGTCAAACGTGTCTTTCGGTGGAGCGTTGCTATGTGCAGCGGGGCATCTACGAAAGGTTCGTCCAGGCTTGCGTGGATAAAGCTTCAAGGATGCGCGTCGGGCCTGCTTCAGATCCGGCCTGCGATATGGGTCCCATGATCCATGAACGGCAGTTGTTGATTGTGGAAGAGCATGTCCGCGATGCGGTCGAGAGGGGCGCCACGATTCGGTTCGGAGGCAAGCTGATTCCCGAACTGGGGCTCAACTTTTACGCTCCCACCATACTCACCGGCGTGACGCCTGATATGCGCGTCGTTCGCGAAGAAACCTTCGGCCCGGTATTGCCGATCATCGCCTTCGATTCCGAGGAAGACGCCGTACGCATGGCAAATGATTCGGAGTTCGGGCTCGCCGCCAGCGTCTGGACTCGTGACCGTGCGCGGGGTGAACGCGTTGCAGCGAAACTCCAGGCCGGCACAGTTCTTATCAATGATGTGCTGAGCGGGTTTGGCGTCTCCGAGGCGCCACACGGCGGAGTTAAGTCCAGCGGCATTGGACGCACGCATGGGCTTGTGGGTCTTGAGGAGATGGTGCGTCCGAAGTTTATCGACGCTGACTTGATCCCTGGGATCAAGAAATCCTGGTGGTATGGCTATGGCCCGCGATTCCGAGACCAGATGTACGCTTTCGCCGATATGGTATTCGCCCGTGGTTGGTTGACGCGCATATCGGGCACTCTCAAATCGACCGGAGCGTTGTTTCGTAAGATGCCCTGAATTCCTGAATCGGGAATTCGGGTGTCAAGTGGGTCGGCGCTCCCGTTTTCCCGCAAGTTCCTGATTTAACGGCAAATATAAATCTCAGAATGTTGGCATGATGCCCCAGCCCAATTGCTATTCTGAATTTGTAGTTGGTTTTCGTTCTTTGTCATTCGAGTTCTGAGGCGCAGCCGAAGAACCCCTGTACTTGTTTTTTGGGGGTTGTCATTCTGAGGCGCAGCCGAAGAACCTCTGTAGTTTGGGTTTTGTCATTCTGAGCCTGACGCTGAAACAAGGAGAGGTTTTACCGACGACCGACAACCGAAAACTGACGGCCAGATACAACAGATTGTGCTACTCGCAAGTGCTTTAGAATCAAATCTATAGCCTAACTAGCTGTAAAATCATCTACTTACAAGTCCTTTGTTTTCATAGTCCGTCGTGCAAGTGCTTTGTTTTCTCACTTGGAGGGGGTAGGGGGTACCCCAGGCTGCAACTCGGCCAAATACAACAGCTTGTGGTTGCGATTGATATGACAAATTTTGTGATTAAAAGATCTAAGTAGCTTTGTTTGCAACGCAAATTGAGAGATACTCCGGGGTATCTCGTTGATTCCATTAGAAGCACAGGGGGGGAGGGTGAACTCCAGG